>JACMPN010000523.1 GCA_014377495.1 Candidatus Sericytochromatia bacterium | reverse complement strand
GATGCTGCAGGAGCTGATGACCCTCAAGCGGTAACGGTTGCCTAGGCAGGCGGGGCGGCGGTGACCCCGCCCCGACTTTTTCCCGCACAGTGGGAGGAGACAGGCATGATCCGACTGACCCGGTTGAACGACAGTCCGCTTTACGTCAACAACGATCTGGTCAAGACGATTGAGGCCACCCCCGACACAACCCTGACTCTCGTTTCAGGTGAAAAACTGATGGTCAAGGAAGACATCGAGACGGTCATCGCCGCGATCATCACCTATCGGCGGCTGCTCGTGCCGCCCGTCGAGAGCCGTCTGGAACTGTAAAGACGCACAATCGCGGCCTAGTGCGGCGAGCAACGCGCCGATCGGGGCTGAGCCCCCGGTATCGCCTGCACCCCGAAGTCCGGTATCATACAAAGCGTTCCGTTGGTAGTGAACGCACCCTCCCGTTTTATCTTCCACTAGCAGAGACCACAGCTGAACATGGATTTCACTTCAATCGGCGGCTTAGCTCTCGGCATCCTCGCCATCGTGGTCGGGCGCATCCTCGAGGGCGGCAACCCGCTCATGTTGATGCAGTTCACGGCCTTCCTCATTGTCTTTGGCGGTACCGCCGGAGCGATGGCCCTGTCGGCCACCAAAGAGGACATCCGCAACATCCCGACGCTGGTCGGCATCGCCTTCCGCGACGCCGTCACCTTCCCGGTCGATGTCATCCCGCAGATCGTCAAGTACGCCGAAAAGGCCCGCCGTGAGGGTTTGCTCTCGCTGGAGCGGGAGATCCCCAACGTCTCCGACCCGTTTCTGCAGCAGGGCTTGCAGCTGGTGGCCGACGGGACCGATCCCGAGGTCGTCCGCCGCATCCTGGAGACGGAGATCGACAAGCAGCTGGATCGCCACAACAAGGGTCCCGTGATGCTCGAGTCGGCCGGCGGTTACGCGCCGACGGTCGGCATCATCGGTGCCGTGCTGGGTCTGATCAGCGTCATGGAGCATCTCTCCGAGGGCATCGACAAGGTCGGCCCCGGTATCGCCGTGGCCTTCGTCGCCACAATCTACGGTCTGGTCCTGGCCAACATGCTCTGCTTCCCGATCGCCTCCAAGCTGCGGGCCCGCTCTGCCGCCGAAGTGCTGATCAAGGAGATGGTCCTCGAGGGCATCCTCAGCATCCAGGCTGGCGACAACCCCCGGATCATCGAGGAAAAGCTGAAGAGCTTCCTGTCGCGGTCGGAACGCACCGTGTTCGAAGCGCAAAAAGAAGCCCGCAGGTAGTCGGTCATGTCATCCCGCCGCAAACACCGCGCCGTCCCCCACATCAACCACGAACGGTGGATGGTGTCGTTTGCGGACTTCATGACCCTGCTGTTCGCCCTGTTCGTCGTCCTGTTTGCGATCAGCCAGGTCGACGCCAAAAAGTTGCAGGAAGTCTCGGAGAGCATGGAGCAGGCCTTCGGCGTGACCAAGGGCTCGACGAGTGTGTTGCCCAGCAAGCCGACGCCGGCGGTGGCGATCATCCCGCCGATCGTCACGCAGCAGCAGCTGAAGGCGATGGAGGCCCTCAAGGTCAAGCTCGAGGCGCAGCTCGAAAAAGAACAGCTGAAGGAATCGGTGAACATCCAGATCCAGGAACGGGGGCTGGTGATCAGCCTGCGGGATGCAGCCTTCTTCGATTCCGGCGCGGCGGACCTGCGGTCGTCGGTCCTCCCCAAGCTGGGGCGGTTTTTGCGCCAGCTCGAAGGGGTGCCCAACGACATGCGCATCGAGGGCCATACGGACTCGCAGCCCATCCACAGTTCACAATTTCCCTCCAACTGGGAGCTTTCCGGGGCCCGGGCGGGCTCGTTGTTGCGGTTCACTTCGGGCCACACGACGATCCGGCAGCGGCAATTATCGATCGCGGGCTATGCCGACCAGCGTCCGATCGCCGATAATAAGGCTGATGAGGGTCGGCAACGCAATCGCCGTGTCGATATCGTCATCCTGACGGACTCGGCCAGCAAAGACGAACCCCTCCGGAAGCTCTTTGGTCAGCAGCCCAACGCAGAGCGGACCTCGACCGAGGCCGCACCGGCACCGGTGTCGACAGAAAGGCAAGACAATGGCAACCAGCACCAGTAAGCCGGCGGGCAACGCCCCCAAGAAGGATCCTCCCAAGGAGGGCCAAAAACCGGCAGCCTCCGGGGCGGCTTCCGGGGATCGGCGGATGATGGCCATGATCGCCGCCTTCGCCATCCTGTCGGCAGGGGCTTCGGCCGGTGCCGTGTATATGGTGACGCGCAACCAGCTGACCAGCGGCCCTGCCGCTCACAGCAACATGTCCAACCGGGAGTTCCCGGGACCGACGTACGCCCTGGGCGACTTCATCGTCAACCTGGGTGCCGTGGAGTCCCGGCGCTACCTCAAGGCGTCTGTCGCCCTAGCCTGCAACACGCACACGGATGACTTCGCCAAGCTCAGCCACGACAAGATGGGCGCCTTCATGGGCGAGTTCAACACGGCGATGAAGATGCGGGAGCCGCAGATCAAGGACGTCGTCAACACGACGATCGCCAGCTACGGCGCCCACGAGCTGGGCACCGTGCAAGGCCGTCAGGCCCTGAAGACGACCCTGATCAACAAGCTCTCCCGGCTGTTGCCGCCCGAGTACGAGCTGGCGAACGTCTACTTCACCGACTTCATCATCCAGTAGTCGGGGTGTGTGGGCGGCGATGGCGGGCCACATGCGGTGTCAGGGTCGGCTAAGGTCCATTAGGACCTGTCGCCGAGCCTTCCTGGCATCTGGACCACCCTCACCACCCACACACCCCGACTGTGTTCGTGGTTCCATGGAGTGACCGTCCCCTTCAGGGGGGTGGGGCCCAGGTGGGGTGGAATCGAGCGCTTCAAGCCTTGTTCAAGACAATGCATGCCCCTTGCCTTCGGTTCCCCGTGAGGGGGTGACGCTGGCGATCGCTACCTGCTCCGCCACGTCGTCCGTCATTGCCGTTGGGGATCCCGCCATGTCCACCCGCCTCTTCGATCGTCAGCACGCCGTCATTGGCGTCATCCACCTGCTCCCGTTGCCAGGATCAGCCAACTGGCAGGGTGACTGGGCGGGCGTCGTCGCCCAGGCAAAGAGCGATGCCGCCGCCTTGGCCCTCGGCGGTGTGGACGCCATCATCATCGAAAATTACGGCGACTCCCCGTTTGCCAAGGGCCGCGTCGATGCCGCCACCGTCAGCGCCATGACCGCCGTCATCTCACAGGTGCCGACGTTCCGGCAGATCCCCTTTGGCGTCAACGTCCTCCGCAACGACGGCGAGAGCGCCGTGGCCATCGCGGCCGTCACCGGAGCGTCCTTTGTGCGGATCAACGTCCTCGTCGGGGCCATGATCACCGATCAGGGGATCATCGAGGGCTGTGCCCGGGACGTCGCCCTCCTGAAACGGCAGCTCAGCGCCAAAGTCGACATCTGGGCGGACATACTGGTCAAACACGCCGCCCCGCTGGGGGCGACGGATCCCGTCCAGATCGCCCGGGACACCCTGTTTCGGGCCGGGGCGTCGGCGATCATCGTCAGCGGCTCGGGCACCGGCCAGACGGTCGACCGTGGACGGTTGGAAACCCTGGCCAACGCCAACCTTGATGCCCCGATCCTGATCGGCTCCGGGGCGGCCGAAGCCGATCTGCCGTGGTTGAAGCCCCTCTGCCAGGGATTTATTGTCGCCACCAGCCTGAAAGACCCCGTGACCGGTCGCCCGGATCCCCAGCGGGTCCAGGGCTTCGTCTCCGCGTGCCGCAGCTAGACAGGAGAGCCACCGAGTCATGGCCCAATCCACAACTGTTTCCTTGGCGGTGTGTCACGCCCTGCTGAAAGCCCTGAAAACCCATCTGGTCGACGGGACAAGCCAGGAGGAACTTCTCGGCCTCTGCCTGAACGCCGGTGGGCTCATCGTCGGCTCCGACCGGGCCGTGGGGTATTGGTTCGACAAGGACGGTGAGCTCGACCCCATCGTCCGTTCCGGTCTCCCGATGGTGGAAACCAAAATGGCGGCCCGCCGCATGGCAGATCAGGTGGTGGCCAGCGAGACGGCGATCTGGGTCCCGGACCTCGCCCAAAAGCGGTGGATCGTCCCGGGGCCGGGTCAACAGCCGCGGGGCATGCTGGGTGTGCCGTTGCGCCTGGGTTCCGGCGAAGAGGCCAGGATCATCGGGGTGATGTGTTTTGAGCGGGATCCCGGCGTCATCGACCCGGAGGTCCTGAAGTTTCTCGAATGGCTCGGCGAGATGGTCGTGACGAGCATCCGGCACGGGCTGCAGGAGCGCCAGCAGCGGCTGCAGTTCGATCAGTTGCTCGATCAGGTCAACCGGCTGGGGACGATGCTGCAGATGGATCTGGTGGCCCAGCGGGACGCGGTCACCGATCCCGACAGCGGTCTCGTCAACCGGGCCTTTTTGGAACATCATTGCCCGATCGTCGTGGCCATGGCCCATCGCTACCGGTTTCCGGTCGCAGGCCTCATGGTCCAATACAGCCGTGCCGACGGACAAACGGTCGCCGGCGAGGCCCGGCGGACGATGACCCAGGAAGTGGCCAGGCAGATCCTCCGCTGTGCAAGATCCTGTGACACTGTGGCCCAGCTTGGCGACGGAACCCTGTTTGCCCTGGTGCCCCACACCGGCCTCGGAGGGGCGACGGTCCTGGCGAACCGGATCACCAGTCTGGTCGGCGCCTTGATCTGGCCTGACCGGGGCGGGCCGGTCGCCGTCGCGGTCGGTGTGACTCAGTTGCGGCCCGACCAGGACGGTCAGGGCCTCCTCGTGGCCGCCGAAGCCGCCTTGCAACTCGAACTCGCCCTGCTCCGCCGGACCCGGTGACCGGTCGAGGCTGACAAAAAAACGCCCCTCTCCGGAGGGGCGTTTTGGTGGCTATGGGTGGCCGTGACCGTCGTCAGGCGGTGCCATATTCGGCATCATCACAGGGGCGGCACCAGGGGCACTGCCCGCCGGGGCCGGTGGCGGTGGCGGTGTGGCGTAGGGCGGCTTTTTGATCATGCCGGCCAACTGGTCGACCCCATAGGCATCGAGCACGTAGATCGTGTCGCTCGGGTTGGCCTGGGCATAGTAGGCGTTCTTTTCAAGGTTCTGCTTGCCCATGGTGAGCGACTTGACCTCGATTTTCTTGTCCCGCCAGTCGAAACTGACGGTCGTGTGCGGCTTGTCGAGCCCGAACGTGGCCAAATCAGCGGCGCTCGGCTTGTCGGCGACCTTGCGGCGACTCTTCAGTTCCTGCAACGGGCGTAGCTGACCATCGATCTTTTCGGTGTCGAGCACCTTGTGGTCAGCCGTGTTTTCCCATTTGCCCTTCACCCGCTCGACGGTCAGGGTGCCGTCCGAACCGTTGACGGTGAACCCCTTCAGGTCGGCGTTCTCGAACTTGAGCACCTGGACTTCGTCGGGGCTCTTGGACGCTTCGGGTTCTTTGGGCTTCGTTTCGTACATGATGGTGTACGTGCCGAGGGCCGCCACCAGGACGGCGACGCCCAGCGTAACTTTCGAATTCATGTGCAACCTCTTCCGAGTTGGTTTGGCATGGCGGGGCCCGCCAGGGATACCGTCGATCGGCACCCCTGGCGGGCTGCCAGTTACCGACGCTTAAACCAGATGAATGCGCCGAGTGCGAGCACGGCCAGCGGCATGCCGAGGACCGAGAGCGTGAAGATCCCGTTCATCTGACCACCGGTGAGGGTGATCTGCTTGTTCGCCGGGGCCTTCGGCCGGATGGCGATCAACGATTCCTCCTGGGCGAGCCAGTTGACTGCGTTCAATGCCAAATCGGCATTGGCCGCATTCTGCGAGATCACCGTGTTGGCGATGAACACCGAGTTGCCGAAGACGACCAGACGGGTCTGAATCGCCTTTTCCTCACCCTTGGGCTTGGGGGCGTCCGGCGCGTCCTTGTTGACGGCCACGCCCAGGGGCACGGGACCGACCAGGTCGACACCCTTGTCGAGCTTGGCTTGCGGGTTCTTCATGTCGGTTTCGCCCCAACCGGCGGGTGACGTCTCGGCGAGCACCGTCCCGAGTTGACCTGTCGGCTGTGCGGCCGCCAGGGACACGGACCGGGCCCGGGGGAAGAACGTCGTCGTCCCGGCTAGGCTCTTCGTGATGTCATGGAACTTGTAGGCGGTCACGGCCGGGGTGGCCACGTCCGTCCAGGAATGGGCGATCGGGTCGATGACCAGATCCTTGCCCAACGTGATGCCATACTTGGCGAACAGCGGGTCCAGCCCGGACTCGACGCCCGGATCGATCATGGCCAGCAGCTTGCCGCCTTTGGCGAGCCACTTGTCGAGGACGTCGGCCTCACGCTGGGTGTATGCCGATTTGGGACCGGCGATGACGACCACGTCCGCATCCAGGGGCACGTCCTGCTTCGTGGGCAGCGACAGGGCCTCAGTGGCGTAATGATCCTTGCCCAGGGCTTCCTTGAGCTTGCCGGCGCCCTTGTCACCCATTTCTTCCAGGGCCAGTTCTCCGTGACCGTTGACGAAGTAGACCTTGGTCTCCTTCTTCTTGATCAGCTTGATCAGGGCGCTCGTGAAGTCCTGCTCACCGACACCGGTGACCTTTTCCTTGCGGTCGCCCTTTTCGAAGATGGTCGTGCCGTAGCGCTCCACCCCGTACTGCTGGGCGACGGCCGGTTGCCGGTCCGGATCGATGTACGTGACTTTCAGCTGCTTCGAGTAATAGGTGTAGTTGCTCATCAGGTCTTTCACCTGACGCAGACTCGGGTTGTTCTCCTGGTAGAACGCGGTGACCTTCACTTCATCCTTGAGGTCGCCGAGGATCTTCTTGGTCTGGTCGGACAGGCTGAAGGTCTTGGCTTCCGTCAGGTCGAAGCGCATGTGATAGCGCGAGCCCAGGTAGTTGACCAGCCCGATCAGGCCGATGACGCTGATCGTCAGCACCAGGGAGTTGGCCCCGTGCTTGACCTGGCGGGTCTTGGCCACCGCGGTCAGGTCCGTCAGATTCGCATAGACGAGGAGCAGGGCCCCGAGGGCCGCCACGGACACGCCGCCGTAGAACACGGCATCGAACAGGGCTGCACTGCCGATCGGCAGCCAGCGACGGGCGACGAGTGCCAACAGGCCGGCGAAGAGGACGATCCAGCCCACCCGGTCCAGGACGTTTGCTTTGGGTTTGGGTTTAGATGTTGCCATGGATTACCTCCAGCGCCGGGATTCCAGCGAGCGGATGGCGATGAAGATCGCCACGGCCGACAGGCTGAAGTAGTAGATGATGTCGCTCGTGTCGAAGACGCCTTTGACGAAGCTGCCAAAATGCGGTTCGAGGGCGAGATAGTTGATCAGCTCACTGCCCCAGCTGCCGCCGGCGGCCATAGAGCTGCTGGCGCCCAGGATCCAGAGGATCAGGCAGATGGCAAAACTGATCGCCGCCGCGACGATCTGGTTTTTGGTCCAGGCCGAGGCCATCACGCCGATCGCCAAAAAAGCGGCACCGACGAGGAACAGACCGAGATAACCCGACAGGATCGGCTGCAGCTCGGGCTTGGCGTACATGAAGAGGATCGCCGGCCCGTAGCCGGTGAACAGGAGCATGACAGCCAACAGGCCCAGGGCGGCGACGTACTTGCCGATGACGATGCCGGCATCGGTGATCGGGCTCGTGCAGAGCAGCTCCAGCGTCCCCTGCCGTTGCTCTTCGGCCAACAGCCGCATGGAGATCATCGGGGAGAGGAGCAGGAGGATGACGGCCATGTTGCTGAGCTGGTAGGTCATCGAGGCGTCTTTGGTCAAAAAGAGGATCGCTGCGAAGAAGTAACCGGACAGCGCCAGGAACATGGCGATGACGACGTAAGCGATGGGGGAGACGAAGTAGGCCTTCAGCTCCCGCTCGATGATGGCGAAAATGGGGCTCATACAGCGACCTCCGCGGGCGCTTCGGCATGATCGGATTCTTGGGTGGTGAGGCGGAGGAAGGTTTCCTCCAGGCTGTAGCCGACGCTCTTCAGCTCATGCAGGCCCCAGCCGGCAGCGACGATGCGGCTGGCGATGGTCTCGCGCAAGGCATTCAGCGAGTCGGCATCCAGGAGGAACGTGGTCATCGGACCGGCATGGGGCTCGGAGTGGACTTCGCGCACCCCTTCGATCCGGGCCAGCTCGGCAGCCACCTCGTCGCGGGGACCGCGAACGACGACGGCGATCTGCTCGCCGCCCTTGAGGCGGGAGCGCAGCCGCTCGGGCGTGTCCTGGGCCACCACACGGCCCTTGTTGATGATGACGACCTTTTCGCAGGTCATTTCGACTTCGGGCAGGATGTGGGTCGACAGGATGACCGTGTGCTTGCCGGCCAGGCTCTTGATCAGCTGACGGGTCTCATTGATCTGCTTGGGGTCCAGACCGGCTGTGGGCTCGTCGAGGATCAGGACGTCGGGATCGTGGATCAGGGCGCCGGCCAGGCCGACCCGCTGCCGGTAGCCCTTGGAAAGCTTGTTGATCAGCTTGTGCCGCACGTCGGTCAGCCAGCACTGCTGCAGGACCGTGTCCAGCCGCTCTTTGCGGCGGGCCGCAGGCACGCCCTTGAGCTTGCTGACGAAGTCGAGGTAGCTGGAGACAGTCATGTCGACATACAGGGGAGGATTTTCAGGCAAGTAACCGAGATGACGACGGGCTTCGAGGGAATTCTCGAAAATGTCATAGCCCCCGACGGTCACTTTGCCACTACTGGGCGGCAAAAATCCCGTGATGATCTTCATCGTCGTGGACTTACCGGCGCCGTTTGGACCGAGCAGACCGAGAATCTGCCCCTTCTCTACCGTGAACGAGACGTCGTTGACGGCCAAGTGGTCGTTATAGCGCTTGACTAGATGTTGTACCTCTATCAAGGACGGCCCCTTTCATTTCCGTTTGAGCAATCATGAACAAAAGACAACCTTCAGCGTCCGAGGTTCCGATCTGGGGTAACCTAACGCCCCGACACAAGCACTGTCAATGTTTCAGGGTCCTTTCACACGGAGGCGACCGTTGTGGTCACTGGCTCTGGGCGCACGGAGGTTGCCTGGTGTCGCTGTTTAAGAAATGACACATTGCCGCCGGATTCCCCTGACCGTGTCGATACGGCAGTCCGGTGACGGGCCCACGTAAAGCAGGTGGCTTTCAACGCCATCCCGGAGGGGGTGGGTGTCGGGCGCAGTGGCCAGCGCATGGAAGTGGCAGTGACGGGGTATAAACAGGGGAACGACGCGATCCGAGACGCTTTCAGAGGGGCCATGACCAACCCAATCGCCGGCGATAGCCGGGTTCAGGATTTACTGGCGAGCTATCAGACGACTTGGCAGGCGACGGCGAAGGCCGCGGATGCCCCGCCGGCGACCAAGCCGACCCAAAGCGCAGACCGCCTCGCGCCCTCCGGCGGCCGCGCTGGCCGCTCGACCGCCCAATTGCCCTTTATCGGCGGGGGTTCGCCGGCCGCCACGACCCCGACCCCCGGGGCGTCGGATGGGGGCCACGCGTCCGCAACCCGGGGGGCCGGGCTTTTCGGGGTGCAGCCGGGGCTG
>JACMPN010000522.1 GCA_014377495.1 Candidatus Sericytochromatia bacterium | reverse complement strand
CGGCCTTGCGCGCGCGCCGGGAGTCGCCGCTCTCGTGGGAGACCATGCCTTCGCCCATCAGCAGTTGCCAGACGTCGGGCCGTGACTCGCGGGCCAACTGGCCAAGGATGGAATCGTCGGTTGGCACGTGGCGCCAACCGAGGGGCATCAGCCCGTGCTTACGCAGGATGGCGTCGATGTCATGCTGCCACCAGGGCAGGTTGGACTTGGCCCACAAGGGAAAAAAGAAGACGCCGACCGCCAGATGGTGGCCCTCCGGTAGATTCCGGCCGGGTGCGATGAATTTGGAGAAGAACGCCGCATCGGTGGCGATCAGCAGGCCGGCACCGTCTCCCGTATCCTGGATCGACCCGCCCCTGTGTTCCAGCGTGCACAAGCCTTTGAGGGCCATGTCGATCAGATCGGCGGATGGCCGGCCTGATAGATCGGCGACTGCCCCGACACCGCAACCGCCGCGGCCGGGATGTTGGATCAGGCGCTGACGCACATGGCTGAGGGTGGTTTGGCTGTTGTTCTGCATTTGCCCATTTTGAATACCGTTACGCAATGCGTCAAGGTGAGGGCGTCACAGTCTTGTGTGACATCCCGGCAACCCTAGGCAGGCGAGGGTCCCGGTCGCTTGATGTTCAGCCGCTTTCCAACCAGTTGCCTTGGCACAGGCAGAGGGGTGTGGCGGTGGTGTCTCGCTAGGGGACTGCATCCGCATCGCCTCCCTCATGAAGCGCTGCGTCGTGCCTGGCACGCCAGGCGGGGCTGTTAGCGGGGCCACCTCGGAAGGCCCGGGTGCGATGCGGGTGTCGACATTCAGACTGAAATGGCCGAATAGGCCGCTTTGTCGCAACCAATAATCAGTTGATCGCCGATGGCCAGTGTCGGCCGCCTGACCAGATACGGGTCCCCGGCCATCAGGGACAGAATCTCATCCGCCGACAACGTGCGTTGATCCAGTCCCAGCGCCTTGTAGCGTGGCGAGCGGGTCGACAGCAGGTCGCCTGGTGCATGGTTGCCAAGGAGCGCCGTCAGTTCGACTTTCGACAGGGGGTCAGTGAAGAGGTCGCGCACAGTGACCGGCACATGGTTAGCTTTCAACCATTTCAGGACGTCCACGCAGGTCGAGCAGCCCTTCTTGATGTACAGCACGGATTCGGTCATGGTCGCGGCTCCTCGGGTGGGGGATTTACGGAAGCGTGGAATCGCGCTGATTGCCGGGAATGCCCTGGTCGACGGCCCGGGCCTCGCCCGTACCCTGTTTGCTGGTCTTCAGGTTGCTGAACTCGTCGCTGAAAGGCAACGGCACCCCATGCTCATCACGAGGCACGATGATGAAAAACTTGCTTTCGGCCAGGAACACGGTCAGATCACCGGCTTTGGCCGGGTCCGGACGCAACGTCTCCACAGCGGTCGGCAATGCTGCCCGATGCGGCAGCGAGACGACGGCCACATGGCCGGTGATCGGTGTTTGCCGGTACGGGTTTTTCAGGCCGGCCGTCAGGCTCTGCCAGGCGGGATCTTGGCCGTCCGGCAATCGGCCGCCCCGGCCATGTGCCAGTTTGATCAGCCGGTCGGTCAGGCTCCGGGCGATGCCGAAGCTGGACGTTACCGTCACCTGCCGCATGGCACCTTGCCAGATGGGGTAGAGGCCGATGCCGGCCAGGATGACAAGGGCGACGACGGCGAATCCGATGAGGCGGGCTTCCCGGCGTTTGTAGGCGGCGCTGATCGCAAAGCCGGCCAGCAGCCAGACGACGAACCAGGGCGTCAGGGCGGGCATTTGGAAGGAAAGCAGGGCCAGCAGGGCCAGGATAAAGCCGGCGAGCAGGATTTGATTGCGACGTCGTGTGGTCATAGGGAACCTCACCGGCATGGTAACCCACGGCCCCGCCACTTGCGGACGCCCAGGCACGTGCCGGCAGAATGGGGGACATCCCCGCCCGTGAGCGTCGATCCCAAGAGGACCGCATGTCCATCCAACGGCTCAGTTTCGTCTGCGATGACCTGGCCGGCATGGCTCGGTTCTGGCAGGCCACCTTTGGAATCGTCGCCATACCGACGACCGATGACCTGGTTGCGGAGCGTCAGGGTCTGCTGGTGCCGGTGTCACCGGGCTGCGGCGTGGAGTACCTCTGCTTTCCGGGGATGCCGGGCGACCGGGGCAGCGGCGATCTGCGCCGGCTTGATTTGCAGATCGGGGACCCCGCCCGGTGGGCTGCATTGAGAGCCGCCGTGCGGGCCGGATCACAGGCCGGGACGGGTGATACTTTGCCTGACGGCCGGATCGCCGTCCTCGATCCAAGCGGCCTGCTCCTTGTCTGTTCCGGACCCACGGGCGCTTGCCCGGATTTCCGTTTCCCCTGACGCCACGGATCAGGCTGTCAATGGCCATTGCGTCTATGACGCGCCGCTCTTTTCCCAATGTGGTAAGGTGTCCGAACAGTCTTGTTTTCACCGCTTTTTGCGGCCCTCCTGGTCGCTGAACGCCTGTGTTTGTACCCTGAGTCGAAATGAGGGACGTCGTGGAGCGCACCGCCAAGCCAGAGTGGCTGAAGGTCCGTATGCCGAGCGGCGAGCGGTACCAGTACATCAAGTCCCGCTTGCGTCAACTGGGCCTGTCGACGGTTTGCGAAGAAGCCCGCTGCCCGAACATCGGCGAGTGCTGGGGCGGTGGCACGGCGACCATCATGGTCATGGGCGACACCTGCACACGCGGTTGCAAGTTCTGCAATGTGAAGACGGGCAATCCCCGGGGCTGGCTCGACGCCGAGGAACCTCAGAAGACCGCCCTGATGGTCGACGAGATGGGTCTCGACTACGTCGTGATTACCAGCGTCGACCGGGACGATTTGCCCGACGGTGGCGCCGGCCATTTTGCCGCCGTGATCCGGGCCATCAAGGACCGCACGCCCCAAGTGCTGGTCGAAGTGCTGATCCCAGACTTCCAGGGGAACGTGGACCAACTGCAGACGGTGGCCGATGCCGCCCCGGACGTGCTGGCCCACAACATCGAGACGGTGGCCCGGCTGACGCCGACCGTGCGGGACCCCCGCGCCACCTATCAACAAACACTGACCTTGCTGGCAAGGGCCAAGGCGATGACGCCTGGCCGTTTCACCAAGAGCAGCATCATGCTGGGTCTGGGTGAAACCGACGACGAAGTGCGGCAAGCCCTACTGGATCTGCATGCCCACGGGTGCGACATCATCACGTTTGGACAATACCTCCAACCGTCGGTGAAGCACCTGCCTGTGCAGGCCTACATCCCCCCGGACAAGTTTGCCTGTTGGCAGACGGCCGCCGAGGAGATGGGTTTTCTCTACGTGGCCTCGGGCCCGCTCGTACGGAGCAGTTACCGTGCGGGTGAACTCTTCATCAAAGGAAAGCTGACTGCCACCCCGGCTGTCGCCGTCGCAGAAGGAGATAATCATGAGTCTCGTCGATCTGAAACCGCAGACGCTGTATAGCGGCGATGAGGTGTTCTCCATCCTCAAGGAGGATGGCACCCTCGATAAGGCACGGGAGCCCAAGCTGCCCGATGCGGATCTGCTCAAGCTCTATCGGACGATGGTGCTGACCCGCCTGTTCGATTCCCGGATGGTCACCCTGCAGCGCCAAGGCCGGATCAGCTTTTACCTGCCCAGCCCGGGCGAAGAGGCCGCCGTTGTCGGCGCCGCTTATGCCCTGGCCGACAACGACTGGATCTTCCCCTGCTACCGGGAGTCGGCCGCCGCCTTCTGGCGGGGGATCACCGCCCAGACGATCGCCGACCAGTGCTTCGGCAACACGAACGACATTAACAAGGGCCGGCAGATGCCCGTGCATTGGGGCTTTGCCTCGATCAACATGGGCAGCGTCTCCAGCCCGATCGCCACGCAGATCCCCCATGCCGTGGGCATGGCCTGGGGTTCCAAGCTCAAGGGCGGCAAGGATATTGCGCTCACCTACTTCGGTGAAGGCGCCACGAGCCATCCTGACTTCCACAACGGCATGAACATGGCCGGCGTGCTCAAGGCCCCCGTGATCCTGCTCTGCCGCAACAACGGCTGGGCGATCAGCACGCCCCGCGAGTTGCAGACGGCCGCCGAGAACTTCGCCATCAAGGGCCTGGCCTACGGTGTTGAGGGCCTCCGCGTCGACGGCAATGACCTGCTGGCCGTGATCGTCGTCTGCCAGAAGGCCGCGGAAAAGGCCCGGAACGGTGGCGGCGCTACCCTGATCGAGGCTGTCACTTACCGGATGAGCAGCCATTCGACCTCGGATGACCCCAGTGTTTATCGGAACTCCGACGACCTCGCCGTCTGGGAGCCGCGCGACCCGATCGGCCGCTTCCGCAAGTACCTCGAAACGAAGAACCTGTGGTCCGCCGCCAAAGAAGAGGCGCTCGTGGCCGAGATCAAGGCCGAAATCGAAGCTGCCGTGCAGAAGGCCGAATCCACGCCACCACCGGCCGTGGAAACCCTGTTCGATGACGTTTACAGCCAGATCCCCCCTCATCTGCAGGCGCAGAAGGCGGAGTTGTTGGCCCACCTGCAGTCGGAGGCGCACTAACCCATGCCCGTAATGAACATTGTCCAGGCCGTCAACGACGCCCTGCGTGAGGAAATGACCGCCGACGACCGGACGGTCGTGTTTGGCGAGGACGTTGGCAAAGTCGGCGGGGTGTTCCGCACCACCGCCGGTTTGCAGGAGACCTTCGGCGTCGACCGGGTCGTGGACACCCCCTTGAGTGAAGGCAGCATCCTCGGTTGCGCCGTCGGCATGGCCCTTTACGGCATGCGGCCGATCGCCGAGATCCAGTTCGCCGACTTCATCTTCCCGGGCTTTGACCAGATCGTGAACGAGATGGCCAAGTACCGGTACCGGACGGGCGGCCAGTTCAAGATGCCCGTCACCGTGCGTACGCCTTACGGCGGCGGCATCAAGGGTGGCCACTACCACTCTCAGAGCCCCGAGTCCTACTTCACCAACACCCCGGGCCTCAAGGTCGTCATGCCCTCGAACCCGCACGATGCCAAAGGTCTGCTCATCGCGGCCATCCGGGACGAGGACCCTGTCATCGTCATGGAACCGAAGCTGATCTACCGTACGGTCAAGGGTGAAGTGCCCGCCGGGACCTACACCGTGCCCATCGGCAAGGCCGCTGTGGCCCGGCCCGGTGAACACGTGACGATCATCGCCTACGGGGCGATGACGCACAATGCCCTGCAGGCGGCGAACATCGTCGCCAGCGAAGGCATCGAGGCCGAGGTTATCGATCTGCGGACGCTCGTGCCCCTGGACATCGAGACGGTTGTTGCCTCGGTCGTCAAGACCGGCCGGGTGATCATCGTCCACGAGGCCCCGCGGACCTCGGGCTACGGCGCCGAGCTGGTAGCCGTGGTCAACGAGCATTGCTTCCTCCACCTGGAAGCGCCGCCGCTGCGGATCACGGGCTACGACACGCCGTTCCCGTATTCGCTGGATCACGAGTACATGCCCACCCCGGCCAAGATTGCCGGTGGCATCCGCCGCACAGTGAGTTATTAACGCCGATAAAGGCGTGCTGAAAACACCATGACACTCGCTTTAGGGGATCGTCAGGAAGCGGCTTGCCCAAGCTGCTTTCCGGCGATCCCTGGCCGTGAGTCCCAAGATAGGAAGTCGAGGAACAACCGTGGCGACGCTGACCGCAACCCAATTTGAGTTCAATCTGCCCGATCTGGCCGAAGGTATGGCCGAAGCCGAGATCGTGCAATGGCTGGTCAAGGACGGCGATGCCGTCGAGTCGGATCAACCGATGCTGGAAGTGCTCACGGACAAGGCGACCGTCGAACTGACGTCACCCCGTAAGGGCACCATCGCCAAAGTCCTCTGGAAGAACGGGGACGTCGTGCCCGTGGGTTCGGCGCTCGTCGTCATCGAACTGGCCGAAGGTCAGAGCATGCCCGAGGTCAAGGCCAAGAGCATGGCTGCCTCAGTTGCCGGTGCCGGCGCCCCCGCCCCTAAGGCCGCTGCGCCTGCTGCCCCTTCCCGGGTGGACGAGAGTGCGTCGGGCCAGTTGGCTGCGTTCACCCCGGCTGCGGCACCTGCGGCGGCCGCCCCCGCTGCCCCTGCCGCAGCACCAGTCGAGCGGGTCGGCAAAGCGCTGGCGACGCCGTCGACCCGCCAGTTCGCCAGGGACCAGGGCATCGACATCCAGT
>JACMPN010000521.1 GCA_014377495.1 Candidatus Sericytochromatia bacterium | reverse complement strand
GACGATGTCGACCGCCGTGTACCTGTCGGCGGCACAGTTCGACCTGGAAACCGAGGCCATCTTCCGGCGGGTCCCACTCGTGTACGGGACTAGCGCCATGGTGGCCAAACCCGGCGACTACCTGACCTCCGACGACTACGGCGTGCCGGTGCTGATCATCCGCGGCCGGGACGGCATCCTGCGGGCGTTCCTCAACGCCTGTGTCCACCGGGGGGCCCGGCTCGTCCATGACGCCGCCGGCTGCGGTCTGCGGGCGCTCGCCTGTCCCTACCATGGCTGGACCTACGGAGATGACGGCCGATGCCTCAACGTCACCCAAGCCGTCGGTTTCCCCGAAACGGCCGCAGCCGACGTGGGCCTGGTCGCATTGCCGTTGGAGGAGCGGTTCGGCCTCGTCTGGGTAAGATTGACCCCGGGCAGCCCGTTGGACGTGACGGCCTTCGTCGGTGGGCTGGCGGCGGAACTGGCCGACCTGGACCTGGGCGGCCAGGTGCCCTTCCGCCCCTGTGAACGGGCCTTCCACGGTAATTGGAAGAGCTACATCGAAGGGTCGCTGGAGGCATATCACGTGCCTTTTGCCCATGGGCCGGCGGTCAACGCCGTGATGACGGCGACCAGCCTGATCGATGCCGTCGGTCCTCACACGCGCCTGATCCTGGCGAGACGCCAGATCGACGAGCTGGCGGGGATCGCCCCCCACCGCTGGCGGATCCGCCCCTATACGGCCATCGCCTACGTGATTTTCCCCAATACCGTGATCACCGTGCAACCGGACCACGTCATGTGGCATCGCATTTGTCCGCAACGGCTCGATGCGGCGACCGTCACCCTGACCCTGCTCGTCCCCGAGACGGCGCAGGGCGAGGCGTGGGCGGCGGTCTGGACGCAGTGCCGGGAGGCCGAAGCCGCTTCTCTGGACGAGGATCTGCACGTGGCCGAGACCGTGTTTGCCGGGATGCACAGCGGTCTGCTGCCTGATTTCGTCATCGGCCGGCAGGAAGCGGCCATCCGCCACTTCCACGCGGCCATCGCCACGGCCTGTGCGGTGGAGCCCCGTCCCGGCGGTGCCTCATGAACCCCGAGTTGCAGGCCGGTCTGGTCGGGCGGGTGCTGGACCACCTCGCCGCCGGCACGACCGACATGGCGCCTGCGGAGCGGGCCGTGGCCGCCGGGCGTTATCTGTCGGCGGCCCGTTACCAGGTGGAGCAGCAGGCCCTCTTCCGGGGTCTGCCGCTGGTCCTCGGCGAAGCCTCGGCCATCGCCAATCCCGGCGACTTCATCACCACCGACGATTACGGCGTGCCGCTCCTGATCACCCGTGATGCGGCCGGCACGGTGCACGCCCTGCTCAACGCCTGTACCCATCGGGGCTCCCTGCTGACCACGGCGGCCCGGGGCTGCGGCAAGCAAGCTTTCACCTGTCCGTACCACGGCTGGGTCTTCGCCAATGATGGCCGCTTGCGGCACGTCACCCACGGCGCCTGCTTCCCCGAGACGGAAAAAGACCGGCACGGCCTGGTGGCCATGCCGGTCGCCGAGCGGCACGGCCTGATCTGGGTCGGCCTCGAGCCGGGCCGCCCGCTGGACGTCGCCCGCTTCACGGCCGAGGCGGCCGCCGATCTGGACTGGCTGGAGCTCGCCGACTGCGTGGCGTTCCGCCCGTTCACCGTCACCTGCCGGTCGAACTGGAAACTGGTCGTCGAAGGCTTCGTCGAGCAGTATCACCTGTACTACGCCCATCCCCGGGTGACTTCGGCCTACTATTCCGATGCCGTCGTGATCGACCGGCTGGGCCCGCACCAGCGTCTGGTCGCCCCCCGCAGTACGATGGCCAGCCAGGCCAAGGTCGGCCGCCACCGCTGGCGCCTGCGTCCGGTGGCGTCGATCGCCTACTACCTGTTTCCGAACACGATGGTCATCGCCCACCCGGACCATGTCGCCTTGGTCAGGATCGTGCCGGTGACCGTCGACAGCTGCACCGTGCACTGGACGATGCTCATCCCCCGGGCGGCCAGCGACGCCACCTGGACCCCCCATTGGGAGCGGGCCCGGGAGTCGCACCTGACGACCTTTGCCGAAGACGTCGCCCTGACGGACGGGATCCAGGCCGGCATGCAGGGCGGGGCCGTGCCGGATACGGTCATCGGCCGCAACGAATGGGGCGTCATCAACTGCATCGACAGTATCGACGGTTATCTGGACGCCCTCGGGCAGACCCTGTAGGGGGCGACGATACCCAAGTTGCGAACCCTTAGCGGCGCGTGGGGGCCGGTGGTCCCGGGGGACGCGGTGGCGGGGCGCCGGGTCGGGCGGGCTTGAGGGCGTCTACCTGTTTCGTACACATGAAGCCGATGCGGGCCGACATGACCGGTTCGAAGCCTTCGGGCGACTCCAGGCTGCCGTTGATGTAGTCGATGTGGAAACCCGTCTCCTGCAGCATGGTCACCATCTCAGCCAGGGTGTACAGCCGCAAATCGACTTTCAGCACCATCTCCGTCGAGTCCGGGCGCCGCACCTTGATCTCGTAATGCATGCGGGAGGTCCAGAGGTCGAACGACCGGGTGAGCATGGCGACGGCCCCGTCGATGTCCATGTAGCTGGTCTCGGGCGTCAGCAGGAACTGGCAGTCACGGTTGGGGACATCGATGAACAGCTTGCCGCCTGTTTTCAGGGCCATGTTGATCGCTTGCAGGGTCCGCCGGTGCTCGGCGTCGGTGGCGAACATGCCGAATCCCCGGGTGCACAGGGCGACGTCGGCAGTCCGCGGCACCTGGAAGCCACGCATATCCCCCTCCAGCCATTCGAGCCGGACGCCTTCCGCTTCAGCCCGACGCTTGCCGAAGGCCAGCACGTTGG
Source organism: Candidatus Sericytochromatia bacterium (assembly GCA_014377495.1). Lineage (GTDB taxonomy): Bacteria > Cyanobacteriota > Sericytochromatia > JACMPN01 > JACMPN01 > JACMPN01. Next base: position 669 of record JACMPN010000521.1, on the reverse strand, counting down.
CGTGGTAATCGAGGGCCATCACCCGGTAGCCGGCCTTGGCCAGGGGGATCGCGTACCGCCCTTCGCCACAGGCCACTTCCAGGAGGATCGCCCCGGGTGGCGGATCGAGCCAGCCACGGAGCATCTCGGCCTGGGCGGCGCTGGCCGCCGGCATCAGATCGGCCATGTGCTCCGAAAACCAGACGAGCAGGTCGTCGGGCATCGGCCTCTGCCACCAGGTCTCGTCCGGGGTGGACTCCAGCGGTTCACGCAGCATGGTCCGTCCGCCTCCGTCCGCAAATCCTGGCTCGTTGACAACCCGCCCCAGGCCGGTTCAGTCACCAATCTAGCACGTTTCCCGGCACCGGCCACTGCCGTGCCCATGGGGCCAAAACAGGGCTCTGGCCAGTTCCGTGTCGCCGACCCGGCGGGCTGTCAGACTGCGGGGCGAACCCGCCGAAAGCGGCGTGCGACGGCATCCGGGGGCTGGTCTCCTTTATGCCGTCTGAAGTATACTTCGCCCGCTCTCCACCCATGGCCAGGCAGGTTGCTGCCGGGGCCGTGCTGCGATGCCGCTCGGGGGCAACCGGTATACAGCGGACCCACCGCTCAGCTTGACAGTCATTCCCATGCTCACGTGCGGTCCCTATGTCTCCGATGACCTCGTCGCCGTGCGGTCGCTCCTGACTG
>JACMPN010000520.1 GCA_014377495.1 Candidatus Sericytochromatia bacterium | reverse complement strand
TGGAGGCGGTCGTGAGGGCCCCGACCGTCGGCAACTGCGTGGCGGACGGGAACGGCGTAGTCGGCAAGGCGTCGATATCCGCCGGATCGAAATGCAGGGCAGAGTCATGCAACTTGAGGATGTCCGCCAGCGAGTATCCCCCCGACTTAGGGGTCAGATCGACGCTGGCCAGGGCCGCCTGCGGCGGCTCATCAGTTGGGCCCAGCCCCAGCCACGGATCGTGGGTCACCTGAGACTCCTTTCCGCTACATGAATGAAACTGTTGGCCGAAGCCATCCTGAGCATAAGTGTCTTCCCTGCCCATGGTGCCAGCCTGCCGGACCGGCGGCCAGTCCGGCCTGACACGGTGCGGTGGTCCACCGTCCGGCTAGTCGTCGCCGAGCTTGAGGACGGCCATGAACGCTTCTTGGGGAATTTCGACACGCCCGACCTGCTTCATCCGCTTTTTGCCGGCCTTCTGTTTTTCCAAGAGCTTGCGCTTCCGGGAGATATCACCACCGTAGCATTTGGCCAGCACGTTTTTGCGGATGGCGCTGATGTTTTCCCGGGCCACGATCTTGGCCCCAATGGCCGCCTGGATCGGTACATCGAACATCTGGCGCGGGATCAGGGTGCGCAGTTTTTCCGCCAGCTGACGGCCGATGACGGGCGCCTTTTCCCGGGTGATGATCACCGACAGGGCGTCGACGATCTCGCCGGCGAGCATGATGTCCAGCTTGACGAGGTCGCCCTCCTGCATGCCGATCAGCTCATAGTCCAAGCTGGCGTAGCCTTTGCTGCGGCTCTTCATCTGATCGAAGAAGTCCGTGATCAGCTCGCTGAGGGGCAGCTCATACTTGATCGCCACGCGCTTGCCGGGCAGATAATCCATTTGCTTGAAGACACCCCGGCGGGACTGAGCCAGTTCCATCATCGCCCCGACGTATTCGTCCGGGAGCATCATGGCGACTTTGACATAGGGTTCTTCGGTTTTGGCGATGTTGCCGGCACCCGGCATCTTCGAAGGATTGTCGATCTCGACGACCGAACCGTCCGTCAGGGTCACCCGGTAGACGACGCTGGGGGCCGTCGTGATCAGGGTCAGGTTGTATTCCCGCTCCAGCCGCTCCTGGACGATCTCCATATGCAGCAGGCCCAAAAAGCCACAGCGGAAGCCGAAGCCGAGGGCCGAAGACGTTTCCGGCTCGTAGTGCAGGGCGGCGTCGTTCAGCCGTAGCTTGTCTAGGGCTTCGCGCAGCTCCGGATACTGGTCGTTTTCGGTCGGATACAGGCCGCAAAACACCATAGGCACAGCCGGCTGGTAACTGAGCAGCGGTTCCGTGGCCGGGTTGGCGGCATTGGTAATCGTGTCCCCGACGTTGGCGTCCCGGACGTTCTTGATGCTGGCTGCGAAGTAGCCGGACTCACCGGCGCTGAGACGCTTGACATGAGTCTGGCGGGGCCGCATGACGCCCAGTTCGGTCACTTCGTACTCGGTGTTCGTGGCCATGAAGCGAACCTTGTCGCCCAAGTTGATTTCGCCGGCAAAGATCCGGAAAAAGCTGATGACACCCCGATAGGTGTCGTAGGCGGAATCGAAGATCAGGGCCTGTAGTGGGGCATCCGCCTTGTCCTCGGGTGCCGGGATAAAGGCAACGACCGCTTCGAGGATTTCGGCGACACCGATGCCGCTCTTGGCCGAGGCCATAATGGCGTTCGACGTGTCGAGGCCGATGACGTCCTCGATTTCCTTTTTCACCTTTTCCGGGTCGGCCCCGGGCAGGTCGATTTTGTTGATGACCGGGATGATCTCCAGGTTGTGTTCGAGAGCCAGGTAAACGTTGGCCAGAGTCTGAGCCTCGACACCCTGGGAGGCATCGACAACAAGCAGTGCCCCTTCGCAGGCGGCGAGAGAGCGGGACACTTCGTAGGTGAAGTCGACGTGGCCGGGGGTATCGATCAGGTTGAGAACATAGTCCTTGCCGTCTTTGCCCCGGTAGTCCATCCGGACGGCTTGGGCCTTGATGGTGATCCCCCGCTCCCGCTCGATATCCATCGAGTCGAGGACCTGATCGGACATTTCCCGGCTGGACAGCGTCCCGGTCATCTCGATCAGGCGGTCGGCAAGGGTCGATTTGCCATGGTCAATGTGGGCGATGATGCAAAAATTGCGGATGTGGTCTGTCGCCATGAATCGAGCGGTGGCCTTCCTGAAAATCGGGGATGACGGGATCGGGGACGGCATGATCGCCGCAGTCGGCCCGCATCCACCCTTGTCGGCCACATTATAGCCGATCGTGGCTCCGGCGCTTAGCCCGCCACCGCTTTTCAGACGATTGGCTCAGCCGCTCTCAGGCGTTCGGCTTTCGGTCGGCAGGACAAAACATCCCCGGCCGGCGTGCTGACCGAGACCGGCGGAAGGCCGGCATGACTGCATTGTCAGTGAAAAATGGGATGTGCGCGTGGCCGTTGCGACGAAGGACGGACGTCACCTTGCCGGGTCGTCTTTTCCGGTATAATCATTTATGATCATTCCGGATCGTCATGGGTTGGGAGGCCGGTATGGACAGGATTGGGTCACCGACTCCGGCAGCGCCACTCGCCGTAGCGACGGGCGTACCGCACGTGCCCCCCAAGGCGATACCGACCGTGGCCCCTCCGCAGCCCTCCGTCCGGGCGGCAGACCAGAACGCCGCCAAGCCCAACCAGACAGCCAAAGCGCCTGTGCGCGAGGTGGCGTTGCCCCATCATCGAGGTGCCTCGCTGCCGCAAGCCGCTGGCTATACCGCAGCGATCGCCCATCTCCCCCTGCATGACGTGGCTTTGGCCCATGCAGCCGAACACGCCCTCGTCGATGCCGCCCGTCAGCCGAATCCCCTGATGGCCATGCAAGCTGTCAGCAAGGCGGCCGATGCGATCCGGCGACTCGGCGGTTCGCCTGCCAGTCAGGCCTTGCTCAAGTTGATCGGACACCACTTTCATGGGCCGTTGGCTGCCATCGGCGCCACCCACCTGCCACATGAAGCCCATGCCATGGTCGACCGACTGGCCGGCCTGTGCAAACAATTGCAGCGCCGGGAAGCGACGCCCGAGTCTATCCGACAACAGACAAGAGCCCTCATGGACACTGTCGCCCACCTCACGATCGCCACCGCGGAAACGGTAGCCGCCACACAGCTTGCCGGGCGTGGCGCAGCGAAGCTTACCCATGCGTCGCTCACCGTGATCAACAATGTCGGTGAAGCGATGCGTCAAAGCCTTTTGACGGTGGCCCCAACCGCCATCCGGGAGCAGGGGGCCGCCATGTATGTGAAGTCGCAATTGCTGAGCATTGCCCGGCTCTCCGGGGCTACGGGGACTGCAGCGGCGACCCGGGCGACCCAATTGGGCCTGTTGATGACGAAAATGGGGCTCCCCTTCGAGAGTCAAATCGTCTTCGTGACCAAGTTGCAGGCGGCGCTCACGCACGCCCCGGCCGCCGCCAAACTCTTCAGTGCCTCCTGTGCTGCCCTGGAATCCCTCGCCACGAAGAAGGCCATCCCAGGCGTGGTCTCGATGTTGTGCCGCACGATGGTGGCCACGACCAATCCGATCCTCATGCTGATGGCCCTCAAGGATGTCGGCGCCTTTGCGCTGGCCGTGACACCTGTCAGGGGCACGGATCTGACAGCCGGTGAGTGGTGGGGTGCCGAGCTGGAGGGGCTGGCCGCAACGCACCCCATCCTGGAAACGGCGCTAACCATCCCTCCGCAACTCAACAAGGCCATGGCTGCCATGGAACGCATGGGCATCAAAATGCTGACGACCCGGCACGCCACCCAACGTGCGGGTTCCTTGACGTCGTGCCTGGTCCCCGGCTGAAGGACGTCCCCGGCTCACGGAATGGGTGACCCCGGCATTGCGGGGCTGAGGTTGTCGCCAGGCCCGCAAACGGCAAAGCCCCCGCCGAAGCGGGGGCCGGGGGAGAGCGGTGGCTGAGGCGGACACAATCAGAAAACCGGTAGCATCGCCGTACCAGTCAACGCCTCAGGCCCCATGATGGCCAGCGTCAGGCGGCGAGCCGTCGCTGGCACGTCGAAGACCAGATCGCCGGCCCGGTCAAGCCCCGGTTGCAGGGGCTCCAGCATCAGGCTGTGACCGGTCTGGAAGAGCAGGGCCGTCTCGCCGGCAAAGCTGGCACTGTAGTGGCAACCTGCCCCGTCGATGAGCGAGAACCGGCCGGGCATCAACACCTCGGGCTGACGGCCCAGGTGGCGCACTGCCAGGTGGACGATCACGAATCCGCCTGCCGCCCGTGTCTCGCCGGTCCCGTAGCGAATGAGGGGCTGCCGGGCATGACCGGTCACGGCAAAGCGCGTGTCCGCCAAGGTGGCCGTCAGGCGCTGTTGGGTTCCCCAGACCAGCGGAGAAACGGTCGGTCCAGGCATCGTCGATGCCGCCACCAGTGCCGTGCTGCTGGGGGTCGACCACACCATGCCCATGAAGAAGCCACCAATGACCAATGCCAGCCATGCGGTCGGTGCTCCCAGGAAATACCAGCGGCTCGGCAACGGTTGGCCGTCCGTAAACGTCGCCCGACGAGCCTGGACATAGCTCAGACCGCCGAAACCGGGCACCAGCAACGCTTGCAGGGACCAGGCAGCAGGCGACCACAAACGGATGGCGGGAAAGTTGTCGCCGTCTGCCCGGCAGCGCTGGGCATCGCGATAGACCCAGGCAGCAACACTCAACCATGCCAGAATGACCAGGATCATCATCAATTGCTCCTTTTGGATGGCCGGTGAGGCATCACGTGCAACGGGTAACGGTCGTAACATGAATAAATGTATCTCGGCATAAACACCAAGCGGAAGTTTCTAATTGGTTACGACGCCCAAGATCAGGTTCCCGGCCTGATCCCAGTTCCGGACGTCGAAAATCATCGGGGCCAGACCTGGATCACGGCCGCCCGCCGCAGGGGCAAAAAATGACGGCGTCGCCAGGTAGCCTGGCCAGCGAATCCGGCGGCTGGTGCTGAGCTGCCGTTGATCCGGGTACGCTGTACCGAGACTTGCGGGCCGGCAACCAAGTGACCGAGCCCTGACATCGGGTATGCCACTTTATCGCCGCATCACGCAAAGGGGCTCACACCATGCCTGAACGACCGCAATGGCTCATTTCTTGCTTCGTGCTCGGTTTGACGCTGACGCTCTCGCCGCTGACGGCCGTCGCCGAAATGCCACCGCTGATCCCCCGCCAGGTGCTCTTTGATAACCCGGAGCGCTCGACACCACGTCTGTCACCGGATGGTCGGCACCTGTCATGGCTGGCCCCTGATCGCAACGGCGTGATGCAGGTCTGGGCCCAAACCGTCAGGCGTCCCGATGCCAAAGCCCTGACGTCCGACCCCAAACGTGGGGTCCGCCGCCATGCGTGGGCGGCCGACACCCGGACACTGCTGTATTTTCAGGACACGGACGGTGACGAAAACTGGCACCTGTACGGGATTGACCTGCCGACAGGGCTGATCAGGGATTACACCCCGTTCCCCAACGTGCAGGCGGACCTGATCGGCACCCATCCGAGCCATCCGGATGACGCACTGGTTTCCTTGAACCGGCGGGACCCGTTACGCCCTGATGTCTACCGGCTGAAACTCTCCACGGGCGCGTTGATCCTTGATACGGCGAACCCGGGCGACATCAACCAGTTTTTTGCCGATGCTGCTCTGCAGGTTCGGGCTGCCCTCGTCCACCTGCCGGACGGCGGCAAGGAAGTCCGGGTACGGACAACCGTGCATGCCCCCTGGCGATCCCTCGTCCGGGTCGGGTTGAGCGATACGCTCGATGTCATCGATTTCACGGCCGGCGGTCGGGGCCTGATTATGCGGTCATCCGTCGGGAGCGACACGGCCCGCATCGTGACTCAGCCAATCACAGGCGGTGCCGCCAAGACCATTTCCGCCCCGTCGACGATCGATGCCGGCGATGTGCTGCTGCATCCCGTCACCCATGCGGTGCAGGCCGTCCTCTTTGAGCCGGACCGCCGGCAATGGGCGACCTTGGACGCCCGGCTGAAATCCCGTTTCGCCGCCATTGCCAAGTTGAGTGTCGGTGATGTGACGGCCATCCAACGCGACGAGCACGACACGACATGGCTGGTCTCCTTTACGGATCACCGCACATCGACCCAACACTTCCTGTGGGACTGCAAACGGGAAAAGGGCGAGTTGCTGTTCACCGAGCAGCCCAAGTTGAGCGCCTGGACCTTGGCCGCAATGAAACCGGTCTCGTACACCAGTCGGGATGGGTTGTCCGTGCGTGGATACCTGACGGTGCCCAACGGTGTTGAGGCGAAGCACCTGCCTTTGGTGCTTTACGTGCATGGCGGACCCTGGATGCGGGACTCCTGGAATTATGTCCCTGACGTGCAGTTCCTCGCCAACCGGGGCTATGCCTGCCTGCAGGTGAATTTCCGGGGCTCCACGGGCTACGGCAAACGTTTCCTGAGCGCCGGTAACCGCCAGTGGGGCCTGACCATGCAGAACGATCTCCTGGACGCCGTCAATTGGGCCGTGAAACAAGGGGTGGCAGATCCCAAACGGGTGGCCATCTTCGGATACTCCTACGGGGGATATGCCACCCTCGCCGGCCTCGCCTTTTCACCGGAAGTCTTTACCTGCGGCGTCGATGTCTTCGGGCCGTCGAACCTACTGACCCTGTTGGCCAGTACCCCGCCCCAGTGGCACACGATGCGCTCGATGCTCAGCGCCCGGGTGGGCAATGTCGATGCGCCGCAGGACCAGGCGATGCTGAGGGACGCTTCCCCTTTGTTCAAAGCCGACCGGATCACCCGCCCGTTGCTCATCGGGCAGGGCGCCAACGACGTGCGGGTCAAACCTGCCGAATCGGAGCAGATCGTCTCGGCCATCGAGAAAAACGGCGGCGCCGTCACCTACGTGCTTTATCCCGATGAGGGGCATGCCCAGTTCCGTCCTGCCAACGACATGGACTTCTGGGCCCGGATCGAGGGCTTTTTGGCCAGGCATCTGGGTGGTCGTTTTGAACCGCTGGCCGGCGAGGTGTATCCGGGCTCGACAGCGATCGTGCGCCACAGCCCCAAAACCAAGCCATAAGCCTGTATTCCGCCCGTGACTCTTGTCCAGGCCGAAGTGGCGTCTCTCCTTTCGGCTGTTCCTGCACGGCATTGACCGTGGCCGGTTTGCCGGCTTACGGGTCTGGGAGGACATCGTCATGCGACGGGTTTTGGCCGTCGCGCTGATCAGGTTGATGGCCGGCTATGGGTCCCCAGCTTTCCTGACCACACCCGGCCCAGTGTCATCGGTGACCATCCGGTCCGACGCAGTTCGGCCGATACGGCCGTTCGTCTTGGCCCAAGCGCCCCAGGACGCCTCGGGCAACGTCACCCTCGTGGTGCCCCCTGGCTACGAGCGTTATGACGTCCTGAGTGCAGTGGTCCGCCTCAACCCGTGGCTGGCACCGACGGCGCAGTTGCTCGGCCATATCCTCCCGGGGATCACGGCTGCACTCTGAGGGCTTGTCGGCGCTCGGACGACAAAACGGGGTTGGCGCCAACTCGGCACCAACCCCGTCTTTGATGCTTAATTGCACGCACCAGCTATTTGCCTTGACCGATCAGGCTCCCGACGGTGAACCCGGTCCCGGTGGCACCCCCTTTCGCGGCTTGAGCATGCTCGGCCGCTTCTGCGGCTTCGGCGTCGGCTTTGGTCCGATGAATTGTGCCCGGGGCATGCTCAGCTGGTGCATAGACCGTATACAACTTGAGGGGTTCATTGCCGGTGTTGACGAAGTTGTGCCAATTGCCGGCGGGGACTGAGACGAGATCGCCCGCCGACATCGTGCCCCGATGCTCTCCGATCACAAACGTACCCGTGCCGGCGACGAAGGCGAGGTGCTGGTCCAAATGGTGCAGCTCGAGCCCAATGTCGTCGCCAGGCAGCACGGACATGACCACCACCTGGCTGAGCGGCGTGGTGAAGAGTTCACGGCGAAAATCCGTGTTGTCCATGGCCGCTTTAATAATGTTTACGTGGAAACTCATGACCGCACCCCCTGCACCGTTTTTTGGCTCAGGTATTGTACGGTAGTAGTCAACAGGTGTGTCTGGATCAGGCATTGGCAATGGAGCCAGTGACGATCCCACTGCATTCCACTGGGGACGCACGGGACGTATGACGGAGACGCATCCACCCTAATGGGTTGGAGGCAAACATGGGCCGGTCGCAATGGAGCGAAAGGCTAGCTGGATCGGTGAGCGCCAAAGGCGGCGACGCCCTGTTCAGTTTAAAAAACGAACCCTGGATCCAGCCGATGATCGGGTCGACGCAAAATCCCGAATGGCATCAAGAACGGCCTCTCGATGACCGTCTGCCCATGCCGGGCACCAATGACGTCTTCAATCACACCTGGCTCGTCATGCATTACAGCGACCGGCTGGCGCAGCGCTTCCGCCTGACCGCCGGCGATCGCCAGAGCCTCCTGATGGCCGCCCTCTTCCACGACGTCGGCAAGCCCGCCACCCGGCGGGTCGGCTGCCGGGGCGACGGCGTCACCCGCTGCAAAGAACTCTACCGCTCCGACGCAGCGGCCGCCGAGCATGCCCGCAAGTCGGGCCACCGCTACGACCCGACCTTCATCCGTAACCTCGGCCATGAGTTTGTCTCAGCCGACGCTGCCCGCCACCTGCTCGCCGGGTTGCCCGACGTCGAGACGGTGACGGCGATCATCACCGATCACATCGTCATCGGCCAAGCCTGGCAGCCCGAGACTCCGGAACGGGTGATCAGGGAGATCCAGACCCGCTGCCAGCGAGCCGATCTGCTGGTCCTGCACTATTGGGCCGACAAAGCCGGCGGCATGCCCGTGCCGTTCCCGGCCGGACTCGACGCGCCCGGTCTGCCGCAACGGATCGAGGGACTCCACGGCCGCTTCGACGCCGGCTGTACGGTCCGACGCTAACCGTCCCCGTCGGTAGGCGGTTCTACTTCCGAAATCACCGTGACCGTGCCCCGACTACCGTCCACACGGACTCGCTGACCTGTCTGCAGCCGATCGCATGCATCATGGATCTCGGTCACCGCCGGTAGGCCATACTCCCGGGCACTGATCAGGCCATGGGACAGCGTGCTGCCCCGGGCCGAAATCAGGCCGCCGGCAATAGCAAAAAGCGGGGTGTAGCTCGGCTTCGGCGTCGGGGTGACGAGGATTTCCCCGGGCCGGAACGCCGTCAGATCGGCCATCGTCCGCACGACCCGGACGAGGCCCTCACCCATGCCGGCGCTGGCTGCCTCGCCGGTGAACGTCCGGCCATCCCCGGCCAGCACCAGAGGCGCTGCCACGGCGACGGGCCCGTGGAAGTCCATCACCGGCCGTTGCAGCGATGCCCGCTCAAAGGCCAGACGCCGACGGGTGACGAGCCGGTGACGATTCCAGGGCTGGGATTCTGCGGCGATGGCGAAGACTTCGTCCAACGTCAGAAAGTGAATGTCGTCCGGCTGGCTGATCGCCCCCATCGTGACAAAATGGTCCGCCAACCGGGCGACGATGCGACGCTCGGCCGGGATGAGCTTGCCGCAGAACAGGTGATGCTCCTCGTCGAGCCGCATTGCCGTGTGCAGGTTCGTCTGCAAACGGTCGAAGAAGCCGGCGGCCCATGACCCCACTCCCAAGGCCGTCCGCACCCGATCGGCCAGGGCTGCCCGCTGTGCTGTCAACGGTGCCCGTGTGGTCGCGGTATGGGCCAGGTGTCCTGCCTGCAGGCGTTGCCTGAGCAGATCATCCAGCATCGACGGCTGGTCCCGGTAGACCGGTGCGCGGATGTCCCAGGACAACCCGATATGGCCGTATTCCCGCTGGAACCGTTCCTTGAGCGGCAGTGCCGGCGACTGGGCCCAGGCGGTGGCGAGACTGTCCGGATCCGCATCACGCAGGGCACCGGCCAACCTCGAATCGGCATGAACGGAAACGAAGAGGGCATCGAGGGATTCGTTCATCTCCTGGGTGACGTTCGACTGCAATCCGCCGGTCAGGGTGGTGACGAAGGCCGGATCCTTCGTCCCGTCCACCAGGATGCCGATCTGCTCCAAGGCCCAGCGACAGGCGATCTTGATCACGTAGATGGCCAGGTCCGGCTCCATGAACGCATCGCTGCGGGAGATCACCCGTCTGGCATACGCGGTCAACTGGCCGGGATCCATCGCCGTGGTGTCTTCGGCATCCAGGGCGTCCATGGCCTGCAGGTGACCGGCGAACTGCGCTGTCCAGCTTTTTTCCACCTCGTCGGCATGTTGGAAAAGGTAGGCGTCGAACAGGCCACCAATCAGCCGAAAACGAGGATCGGCCGGATCGCTGCCGAATTCGCCCCGCTTGGGTGCCCGTAGCTTGGGCAGGTCTCGCCAGCGTTTGGGGGCAAACGCCGCCTGTATGGCGCCCACGTATCCGGCCAGGTACGGCAGATGGGGCTCCAGGCGGAAGCGGATCGATTGGGGTATGGCGAAGAAGTCCCGGTTGTTGTAGACGTAACCGCCGATGACCGTCGCCAGATCCTCCGGCCGGCGGGCGCTCAAGCCAAAGCGCCGGTCGAGGGTGTCCAGATTGACCCTCAGGGCGGAGTGGAGGGCCGTCCAACCCAGGGTCGAGATCGGATCGGGGAACCGCTCTTCGGCCAGATCGCGACTCCATCGGATCGCAGGCCGGGTCTCGGCACCTGGCGGCAGATCGGTGATCGGGCGGGCCTGCAATAGCCAGACTTTGCTATCGGCTTGCGCACATTCGATGTCCATCGCCCGCTTGAACATCCGTTCGATGCGGTTTCCCAAATGGCGCAGGCGCGTCACTTCAGCCATGGCGAGCGGTCCTACACCGGTGACGGGGCCGCTGCGGGCGACGAGGGCGTCGATGCCGGCCTCGCCCTGCACCAGCGACTCGCCGAGGCCCACCGTGACCCCCAGACGCATGTGGGTGTGTGCGGGAACCATCGGGTCGACAGTGAACAGGACCCCGGCCGCCTTAGCCGGCACCATCGCCTGCACGATGAGGGCGACCTGCAACTGGCCCGGGTCCACGCCCTGAGACAACAGGTGATGAAAAACCCGGGGTTGGATGGCCGCCGCCCAACAGCGCAGCATGGCAGCGAACAGGCCATGGCGATCGACGTTCAACTCCGTTTCGAATACCCCGGCGGATGCCGTGGTGCCCGTGTCCTCCAACGTGGCACTCGAACGCACAGCAAAAGTATCACCGGGCAGCGTGCGGATTGCCCGCCAAATCCGGTCCTGCACCCAATCTGGCCAACGGCAGGCAGGCAGGGCATCCGACAGACCTGTGGTGAGTGTTCCGAGGTCGACATCGTCGTGCCTGGCTGCTGCCAAAACGGCTTTTTGGGTGCCCGTCAGCCTGTTTTCCTGCAGAACGGCCTCAAAAACGGCCGGCAGGATGACGATGCTCGGCG
>JACMPN010000519.1 GCA_014377495.1 Candidatus Sericytochromatia bacterium | reverse complement strand
GGGGCGCCTTCGGCGGCGCCGGCGGCCATGGCCGCATCTTGCTCGGCAGAGTCGCTGGCGGTTTCGGCCTGGGCGGCGGCGGTCAGGTCACCACCCTCCGCTCCCATGCCTTCGGCGGCGCCGGCAGACATGGCTTCCGAGGCGTTGGCGCATTCGGAAACGGCTTCGAGCGCACCGCCCGGATTGGTTTCGGCAACGGATCCGGCGACGCTTGCCATGCCGGCACCCGGATCAGAAGCATCGGCATCACCGGTCGCATCCTGCAGCAACCGGAAGAACTTGGTCGTCAGGGACGCCTTCGCCTTAGGCTTGGGCTTTTTGAGGGCGGGAGGCTTGGGGCCTGCTTTGACGCGGGGATCGGCCTTGAGCATCCGGATGGCCAACGCCTTGGAGAGGTCCTTGCCCTTCGTCAGGCCTTGCAGCTTGAAGGAGGTCTTGGTGGCGGCGACGGCCATGCCTTCAACGGCTTTGGTGATCACGGCCATCTTGGTGGCGTCCTTCGTCGTGCCCTTGGCGATGGCGGCCTTGCCGAACGACGACAGCGTGCCGAGCATGACGCCGGCTGTCACGGTGGAGTCGGAGTCGACCTTCAGGGGGTTGGCACTGTCGATCGTGACCTTGCCGGTGCTGCGGTAGCTGGTCTGGTTGGCACCGACCAAGGCCGACAAGGCTTGCTTGCCATCAGAAATGTACACGTACGCGACCTGGCCGAGCTTGACCGTCAGGGGGATCGTGAACTTGCCCTGCGCATCGGTCGTGAACGGCGTCGCCACGAACTCAAGCTGGCTACCGACACCCTTGCCCGGAGCAACCGGGGCCCGGTTGGCGAGCGCATCATGCACGTAGACCGTCGCATTGGCCAGCGGCACCGTACCGACTAGCGCCTGACCGGAAAATCCGAGTTGGGCACTAGCAGGGGTGCTCGATGACGTCTGGCCCGGCGGCGTGGCGCCACCGACCGTGCCCGCCGGGCAACCGGTGAGCACACTCACGCTGAGAGTCAACGCAATGACCGCCAACGGCCAAGCATGGGGTCTTTGTACCTGCATAGCTACCTCTATCTCTTTACGTCACGATGCGATGAAGTTGTCCTTCCCGTTTGAAGGGGGAGCAAAGTGGGCGCTGGCGGTGGAACGTAACACAGTCAGCCATCTTAACTCTGTTGTATCGTAACCCAACCGATCGTGCAGTGACCCAGTCCACTTTGCTTTTTCGAGTGTTTCGTCACGCCGTCGGGGATTTTTTCGACATTTGTCCTGGCGTGGACGCAGCGCCCAGACGCACCCCGCAACCTGGATCCGACCGGCACGCCATTGGGTTCCTTGGATGCGCCGGTGCTCTTGGTGGGGCCGGGTTTCGCCCACTATGAGGTCGGAGCGATGGCCAAGGCCCACGTCAAATTTCATGTTCTGGCGCCAGGCCAGCACTGGCCACCCGCGTTGCGCCGGGACGCCCGGAAGAAACTTTTTCCGGGTCAGCCGGTCTGGTCTTTGTGGGCCCCTAACGAGTCTTGCCCAGGGAATGCGGGCCTTTTATACTGCGGTGAGGACCGTTCGGCCTGGTGGCATGGCGTATACGGCAGTCGTCAGACGCTTTGCCCGCTGTCGATCCATCCGCCACCCGCGAACTGAAATGCCATATGTCGGAGGGTTCCCTCATGCAATTTCGTATTCTGACGAACGCCCTGTGAGCGCTCGCCTTCACTGCCGCTCTGGCAACCCCGGTTTTGGCGGCAGGGCCTGCCGCCCAGGCATCGACCAAGCCTCCCCAGGCCAAGAGCGCACCCTTGACCGTCAAAAATCTGCCCGGCAAAGCGCAGGGCTATAAGGTCAACATCAACAAAGCCGATGAGCACGAGTTGCAACTGCTCCCCTATGTGGGCCCACAGGTCGCCAAGCGGATCATTGCCGCTCGGCCATTCAAGTCGGTGGACGATCTGCTGAAGGTGAAAGGCATTGCGACGATTTAGATGGAGTCGATCCGTCCGCACGTCAAACTCTGAGTTGGCCGGGTGCCACTCAGGTTGAGTGGTGTGTCAGTGGTTGGGCACCGCCCTGGTTTGCCTGGGTGAAGGTGAAGAGGCGATCCCGCATTTGCAACGGGCGACCACCTTGGATCCGAAGCTCGTGGATGCCTGGACCAATCTTGGCACCGTTTTGGCGGAGCAAAATCAGCCGGAGGAAGCGGAAATTTGTTTCATGCGCAGCCTGGCTTTGCATGAGGACATCGACGTCAGGGACCGTCTGTCCAAACTTTTGCCGCACAGTGCAGACGCCGCCGCCTCAATGTAGCGCCTGAGATATGGGTCATCGGGCATGCGTTTCTGCGCCAGTCATGCTGGCGGGCCTGCCAGGTCATCGGCACAAGGAATGGCGTTCAGGCCCTGCCATATTCACTTCTGGCTGGCACAACCCGCAAGACGGCTACCTCAATCGCCGCTCGTGAGATCCTGCAGGAGATCTGCAGCGAGGATGCCCTTCCCGTCAGCGATTTCCTGCCTCGCCGCCACAAGGCTGGTTCCGCCCGCCAAAGCCAAGTCAACCATCGTCCGCATGTGAGCGAGTTCCCTTTCGGCATCCTCGGCTCGACTGGCCTTGCGCATCATCTCGTTGTACCTAGTTGGTTCGATGATGACTGCAACCAATTCATCGCCCCGCTGCATCACGACGTTGTGTCCCTTCTCCAACTCACCCAACACACTCAGGTAGCTGCGCTGGAGATCGGACACCTTTCTGAAAACGACGTCCTGGTTCCCTGTCATCGTCAAGACATGGTTTTTCATCGAAGGGCCCCACTGCTCAGCCTGCGCATATGTAACATCTTACATACGCGCAGGCTGAGGTCAAGTCTGCTGGCGTATGCTGATGGGTGGCACTACCGTCTCGTGCATCGAGTAGGGCCAGGTTCGGACGTGACACCATTGGCAGCAGGCCCATAGTCAGTCTCACTGCAGCGTGATCGAGCCATCCCTGTTGACCATGACCTTGCCGTTGAGCCGGGGCGCCGACCACGATGGTTTAGCACGTCCCGGTTGACGAGGTTGTGGGCGCCGATCAGGCCGTGATCGCTACCAATCGGCCTCCTGACCCTCTGCCGAAACAATGCTCTGGCATGGGTTGGGTATCAGGATGTCGGCAATGGCGTGTCCTTCAGGCAGTCGGGGTGGCTTCGGTGAGGCTGCTCACGGATGTATAATTGAGAGACTCGATGTGAAGGTAACTGTCGGCTCTGACCGCCCTCAAATACTGTAGCAGCCTCGTCTTGTAGGGTCTTTTCCTGGTGTGTATCTGGCTCGGGTGAACGCCGAAACGGCTCGCCAGCTCGATGACAGTCTCGTTACACCGGAAGGCGGCGAGCGACACCTTGGCCTTCAAATCGGCGCCGTGTTTTTTGCGGGTCTGGGGCATGAGGTTGCTAGTTGCTTGCTTGAGCATAATTGAGTCAAGAAGCCTGCTACGCCTTGGGTCTGATTTTTGGGGTCCACCTCAATCCTGCTGTTGGCAGCGGTCACCAGCCACCGGATAATGACATGGGCTAGGTCGAGGCTCATACTGAAACCAGTCGAGTGCTTAATCGGTTGCGTAACGCAAACGACATGAGACGGAAACGAACGATGAACCGGACGGAATTCGAAGCCCTGCGGGATCTGCCAGGGAAGGTCATTCGAGGTGACATACGGTTTACCAGCCGCAGAGCGACAGCGCCATTGCTGGTAGCCGAGAATCTTCGCATCGACAACGATCGAGGCGTCGATGTGCGCTTGGACATCCACTACAACCCGGAGATCGGTTCCAAGACTTTTAACGTCACTTTGAGTGGTACCGGACCTGTTTGTCGATTGGATATCGATGGACCACCGCATCGTCCTGCAGGCCGTTGCCACAAGCATTCCCTGCAAACAGAACGCTGCCCGGATCGCAACCTGCGAGACGGTGTGATCGATCGGCAAGACCTTGCCGGTGGCACGGTGCGATCGTTGTTTACCGAGTTTTGCGCGATGTCGTCCATTCAGCATGAGGGTGAGCTTGATGCTCCGGATGAAGGAGACACGCCATGATGGACCTCGAAACTTTGCGCAACCAGGTCCAATGCGCCGCTCTGATCAAGAGCATGGATCTGTTGCCCAAGGGCTACGTCCGGATCGAAACAGGTTTGCTGTATCCTGACGGCACCGCCATCGAGGTGTTTCTGTCCCAAAGGGCAGCCGGTGAAAACTACTGGCTCTCTGATCTCGGCCAGACGATGGCGTGGTTGCTGACAATGCAGATCAAGCCATGGCAGTCGAAGAAACGCAAGACGTTCCTGGAAGATGCGATCGAGTTGTTCGGCGTGACTCAGAATGGTGGCGCCCTGGAGGTGGAGGTCGCCTCAATTGGCCTCGTGTCGGAGAGCATTCTGCGTTTGGCTCAGGCCTGCCTGCGTGCCAGTGACCTATTGCTTACGCGTCGAGCTGCCCTGCAGGCAGCGTTCCCGGAGCAGGTCGAAGAGGTGATCAGCGACAGCGACTTGACCTACGAAGCAAATGTCGAGCTGATTGGCCGAAGCGGGCGCCCAGTAAAAGTCGATTTCCTGGTTAGGGGAGCCCGTACCCGTTCGGCAGTGTTGACGCTTGCTTCGGGTAATTCTTCCCAGGCGCATGTGGCAGCAAACGAGGTTTTCAGCCGCTGGTACGACCTTCAGGGGGCTGAAGAACAAGCGGATCAGCGGGTAACCCTTTTCGACGACAGCCGGGACGTGTATCGGGACAACGATCTGCGGCGGTTGCAGGAAATGTCCGTCGTCCTTGGCGTGTCGGATCCGCAAGCGGTGCGCGAGGTCCTGGCAGCATAGACCTGGTTTACTCAGCACATAGACCTCGCCGCTTGAGGTCGGTCAGCGACGCAGGTAGTGTGATCGACTCGCACTGCCCGGCATGGGTCAAGCAATGCGACGTGAAACCCAGTCGCTGCCATAGCCCCTCGGCGAATCGACGGCGACCAGCAGATCTCCTGCTGCTTCCAACTAGTCGACGGTTTCGGCTGGACTTGGCTTGGTTTTTATCTTCCGCATGGTTTCGCCAGCAAGGGGAATCTGATGCGCGTTGTGGACCAAGCGGTCGAGGAGGGCGTCGGCCAGGGTCGGATCCCCGATGCGGTCGTGCCACTTATCCACCGGCAATTGGCTGGTGACGATGGTCGAGCGCCGCCCGTAGCGGTCTTCGAGGATTTCCAGAGGGTAGGTACTGACCCGTAAAGCCTTCCCGGCAGGCTTTGTCGGCAAGGGCACAGGCCAGATAGCTTTTGCCAAGACCGGTGGGCCCGGTAATGAGCACGTTGTCATGACTGCGGATCCAGCGGCAACTGCTCAGGGAGGTGAACAGGGTTTTGTTCAGCTGGCGAGGGTGGCGGTAATTGACGTCCTCGATGGTGGCTGTTGCCGCTGCATGACAACCCCGAGGCTTCGGTGCGCCTGCATCGTGGATGTATAATCGTGAGTCTCGATGTGATGGTAACGGAGGGTCTGGCGCATGGACGTTGTTGTCGCCCAGTCTCGCCGCTGGACCCGTGACGAATACGAACGGCTCGCCGAGCAGGGCTTTTTTCGCCCTGACGAGCATCTCGAATTGCTGGACGGAGAGATTCTGGCCATGACGCCGCAGAAAGGCTCCCACGCCCAAGCGGTTGGATTGGCGATCGAGACCTTCCGCCAGGCTTTCGGGCCAGACGCCCATGTGCGATCACAACTGCCCTTGGCGCTTAGTGCCGAGACGATGCCAGAACCAGACGTGGCCGTCGTCTCGGGATCGGTGCGGGATTATCCGGCCCATCCGACCACGGCCATGTTGGTGATGGAAATTGCCGATACCAGTCTGCCCCTGGATCGTCAGCGCAAAGGGCCGCTGTATGCACGGGCAGGCATCCCTGAGTATTGGATCGTTAATTTGGTTGACCGGATCGTCGAAGTCTACCGGGAGCCCATTGAAACTGCCGATGGCTGGCACTATCGTCTCGTTCATCGAGTGGGGCCCGGTTCGGACGTGACACCCTTGGCAACTGGGCAACCCGTGCTGGTCGACGATTTGCTGCCCTGAGTCTGGTCCGGGCGCTTAGCCTGATCTGTAGGGTGTCGTCTGTTTGTTTAGTCCCACTGCAGCGAGATCGAGCCCTCCCCGTTGACCACGACCTTGCCTTTTGGGTGGGCTGGGGCACCGACCACAATCGTGTGAGCCGGCACGTCCCGGTTGACGAGGTTGTGGGAGCCGGTCAGGCAATGATCGCACTCACTTTTCTATGGGTCGTTCCTGGTGTTGTGGTGAAGCCAGAACTGCGGGTCGGCACCGAAGAAGGTTCCCAGGCGGATGGCTGTCTCAGCGGTAGTGGCCGCTTGCCAGATGAGGCCTTCATCCTTGATGCAGCATTGACGATATCGCTTTTTTGCTATATTCTCCGTTTATTGTTTGGACCGTTGAAATCCTGGACGACGTTGTGGCCGCTGAGTTGGGGGCGTTGCCTGCCGACGTTCGGGCTAAATTTTCTCGGATTGCTCGTTTTCTTGAGGAGTTCGGTCCCCATATGGTTCGGGAGCCCTATGTAAAGCACTTGGAGGGCAAACTCTGGGAGATGCGCAAGAAGGGCCGGGCCGGCATTGCCCGTGCTATCTACATTGCCGCCCATGCGCAGCGCGTGTTGGTGCTGCCCGCCTTTGTCAAGAAAACCCAAAGGACATCCCGAAGCGGCCTTGAGATGGCGATCAAACGAGCTAAGGAAGGTGGTTTGCTATGACGATTCCGGCGAAGAAACGCCATGAGGAGTGGATGAACGATCCGACCTATCGAGAGGCCTACGAGTCGATCGCTCCGGAATTCGAGATGGCGCGAGAGTTGATCGCGGCTCGGGCTCGTGTCGGCTTGAGTCAGGCGGAAGTTGCGGTAAGGATGGGGACGACGCAATCTGTCGTTGCGCGGATCGAAAGTGGCCGGCAGAAGCCCTCGACCAGGACGCTGGAGCGGTACGCCCAAGCGACCGGTTCGATACTCAAAATAGCGCTTGTTCCCGCCCCCAAAGACGGAACTTAGGGGTTCCTCGAGATTCAGCCAGCATTGTAGGTCGGTGCCAAAGGTTCCCGGCTGGGTTGTGTCTACATGTTTTATCTTGTATGATCAGCCCGCAACTGGCAAAGAAATGCTGCGGTTCCTACAAGAAAACGGCTGGGTGATCGCTAGGATCACCGGCAGCCACCACCACATGCGCAAGGACGGCGCAACGGTGATCGTCGCCATCCATGGCAAGCAGGAGATCCCGAAGGGCACCCAGGCAGCCATCTTGAAGAAGGCGGGGCTTCGATGAAATTGGCATTCCCTATCCGTTTCTATCCCGACGGGGACGCCGTATCCGCTCAGGGCATGGCCCCCTATGACGGTATCATTACCTACGGCATGACCGCCGAAGAAGCCCGTTTCAATGCCGTGGAGGCGTTGACCGGTTACCTTCAGGTGCTCTTGGAGCATGGCGATCCGATCCCGGTCCCACAGGTCGTGGAGGCCCCGGACGTCGAGATGATCGTCCCTGACCCGACCGTGACCGTGCCACTACAACTCCGCTGGGCCAGAGAAGAAGCCAACCTGACACAAGGTGAACTTGCGACCCGCTTGGGCGTGTCTTATCAGTCCGTGCAACGCTTGGAACGCTCCGGCGCCAATCCATCCATCAAGACGTTGGTTAAGGTGGCAAGGGCATTGGGCCGCAATCTGACTGTCGCCATCTGACGGTCATTGGCACAGCTGAGCGCCCGGAGCAAACCGCCCTGCGTGTGGCAGCAGGTCTATAATCAGTCCCACTGCAGCGTGACCGAGCCATCCTCATTGACTACGACTTTGCCTTTGGGCCGGGCCGGGACACCGACCATAATCGTGTGGGCCGGCACGTCCCGGTTGACGAGGCTGTGGGCGCCGGTCAGGCAATGATCGCAGTCACTCCCAGCACCACATGTCTCCGGTTCATCGGCGCTTACCTTTAGGCCCTCTGGCTGAGCATCTCCTGGGCATGTGGCCGCACCTGCGCCAACTTGTTGGCGATCACGGCATGGGCTTGGCAAAGATCATAGTACTGTTGGATGTTCGACCAATATTCGACAGACATGTCAAAGTATTCGGCCAGTAGCCATGCTGTTTCCGGTGAGATGTTCCGTTTTCCTTTGACGATTTCGTTAATACGGTTGATCGGGACGCCGATTGCTTGGGCCAATTGGGTTTGGCTGATACCCAACGGATCGAGGAAGTCCTCTTTGAGAAGTTCTCCAGGATGCACTGGGGCCAGATCCGGTCTGCCGCCGGTTTGGAAAGCCTCGCGGAGGAGTTTGCGTTGGATTGACATGGCATTCCCCTTTCAGTGATAGTCCACGATCTCGACGTTCCAGGCATCGCCATCCCGCCACTCGAAACAGATCCGCCATTGGTCGTTGATCCGAACACTGTGCTGTCCGACCCGGTCGCCTCTGAGGGCTTCAAGCCGGTTGCCCGGCGGTACCATCAGGCTGGCGAGTTCCTCGGCGCTGTCCAACTGACCGAACTTACGCACAGCGACCCTAACCAGATTAGCGGGAAAGCCTTTCGGGCAATCGCCTTTGGCTACGGCCGCAGTCGTCCGATCCCGGAACGCCTTGATCATGAGTTGATTTTACCTGCATCCCCGGTTCCCCGTCAAGCATGTAAATACTTGACCTGTACAGGCCAGATCCTGGTCTCGTTGTGAGGTTGCGAACGTTGATCACCAGTGCCGTGGACATGTTCATCGTGCGGCCTGACGCTTCAAGTTGCACCCACATGCCGATGCTGGCCGATAGTCAGTCCCACTGCAGTGTGATCGACCCGTCGTCATTGACTACGACTTTGCCTTTGGGCCGGGCCGGGACACCGACCATGATGGTGTACGCCGGGACGTCCCGGTTGACGAGGCTGTGGGAGCCGATCAGGCAATGATCCCCGATGGTCACGCCCTTGGCGACGACCGTGTACGGTCCCAAGTAACAGCAGTTGCCGATGCGGGTCGGTTGCTGCACAGAGCCTCGCTTGCCGCCACTCAACGCCCAAGCGACCGTATCATGGCTGTAGATCTGCACACCGG
Source organism: Candidatus Sericytochromatia bacterium (assembly GCA_014377495.1). Lineage (GTDB taxonomy): Bacteria > Cyanobacteriota > Sericytochromatia > JACMPN01 > JACMPN01 > JACMPN01. The sequence goes on along the minus strand of JACMPN010000519.1, from coordinate 1,745 downwards.
CCGAGATTGAGCAATGGTGCCCGATCGTCAGACCTCCGCTGCCATCCAGGACCGTTTGGGGCCCGATCCACGTCGCCTCGCCGACCGAGACGTCGCCGATGACGAGACTGCTGTCGTAGATTGAGGCGCCTTCGCCAAAGCCGAGGAAACGGGCCCGCTCCCAGCGGTCGGTCAACTCGTCAGCCAGTGGCACACTGCGGTTGAACTTTGCCTGTATCCCAATCCGCAACTGGCTATGCAGATCGAGCAGTTGCGCATGTAGGTCGTTGATCGGTTCCATGGGCGTTGGCTCTCCTGAGGTGGACACCTTTAAGCGTGACCACGTCACACCGGCTGGATTACCCTTTGCGGGCCACGACCGTGATGCCGGACTCCTGCTCGTTCAGTGCCTCGATGATCAGGCCTGCCGCCTGGCAAAACCCCTCCACCTCGGCCCGGGTATGGCGGTGGCAATTGAGGGGCCGGAACCAGTCGAAGTTGATGTGGTTCATTTCTTCCAGGCTGTAGTCCGGCCGATAGTAGAGCTTGCAGATATTCCAGTAGAAGAAGCGCTGCAAGTCGAGCTTGCCCTTGGGAATGCCCAGATACGGGATCGCCTCGGGGATGTCGATCTCGATCTTCAGGTCGCCGAGCACCTTGCCTAGCTTGGTGAGCGCCATCAAGGCTTCCCAGGCTTGCTCGTCCGGCATCGCTTTGATTTCGGCCCGGATGTGGTCGTCCGTGAATTCCCGGATGACGGCTTTTTTGGCGTAAACGTAGAAGAGGAAACGACCGCCCGGCCGCAGCTTTTTAGCCAGATAGGCGATTGAATCGCCGGTGTTGTCTGTGTGGTGCAGGACCCCTTCGGAAAAGATCAGATCGACACTGTCATCGGGCACGGGGAGATCCAGCAGGCTGACCTGGAGAAAGTCTGCCGGGTAATCCCGCTCGGCGAAGCGGACTTTCGCCACGTCGACCGCCGATGAGATGTCGACCCCCAGATAGTCATGCTGCTTCAGGTGATCGGCAAAAAAGAGCAGGGCCGAATAGCCGGAGCCGCAGCCGGCATCGAGGATGATCTTGCGGTCACCGGCCAGCCAGTCGCTCAGACGCTGGGGATCGTTGTTGCAATACCGCTCGAACAGCCACTGGCGGGCGAAATCCTGAACGTGGTCAGATTCGTACGTCTCGCGCTTGGCCCATTTGAAACCGAAGATTTCCTTCGTCTGGGTCTGCGTGTCGGAGTGGGCGGCGGCCGGCGCTGCCGTGGCAGCGGTCAGGCCCAGGCGATCGAGGGCGGGCATGTATTCTCCACGCCGGTGGGCGTTTGTCGCCACCCAACCGGACATCTGGCGCCCAGGCAACGTGGCCGGGTGCGGGACCGGAGGATGGGGGGCTGCGGAAGTGCGATGTGTGGCTCTGGCGCCGGTTGCATCCGGCCAGAGGCCCCCGGAGTATACCAACAACCGGGCCCGATCGCTGCCGCCGTCCGCCTTGTCAGCGTCCTGACGGTCATCTATGCTCTGCCAAGAACGACGCCCGGGCCGGCCTTTCCGGTCCCTTTGCATCGTTGGATTCCAACCAAACGTCAGGAGCGTGTCGATGGACCCTGCCCAATCGCTGCGGCGACTGGCGGCAGGCCTGCCCACGCCAGTGGCAGCGACCATTTCCGGGGGCGCTCCTTGTTAAAGCGCCTGGCTGGCGACACGCTGATCTACGGCATCGGCCAGGTCAGCCAGCAGCTGTTGGCGTTGGCGACCCTGCCC
>JACMPN010000518.1 GCA_014377495.1 Candidatus Sericytochromatia bacterium | reverse complement strand
TTTTCACGGCTGGTGCTGTAACCGGTTTTTGTCTTGGCGATCACGTCAGCAATCCGGGACGCGGTGACCTTGCCCATCCGGTCGGCAAACCATGCGGCGCTGCCTTGCTCGGCGGCGGCGATCATTTGGGCCGTCGATCACGGCGCCAAGGTGATCAACGCCAGCTGGGGCAGCTCCATGGAGTCCGAAAGCGACAAAACGGCCCTGAAATACGCCTTCGATCATGACGTCGTCTTTGTCTCTGCTGTCGGCAACTCGGGGAACAACGAGCCGAACTATCCCGGTGCCTCCGAGGGCGTCATCGGCGTCGCCGCCACGACGGACATTGACACCTGGGGTTCCTTTTCCACCTATGGCGACTGGGTCGACGTGGCCGCCCCGGGTGAGGGGATCCTGTCCACCTTCCCGATGGCCAAGGGCAACGGCTACCGGATCATGCGGGGCACCTCGATGGCCTGCCCCCTGGTCACCGGCGCCGCCGCCCTGATCCGCAGCCAGTTTCCCCAGATGACTTACACCCAGGTGAAAGCCCGCCTGGAGTCCACGGCCAAGGACGTGATCCAGCCCGGTAAGGATCCCTACGCAGGATTTGGCCGCATCAACGTGGAACGGGCCATCCTCGACCCCGTCAGGTAATCGGGCTCGCCCGGATCGCCCGCCATTGTCCTAGTCATCGGCCAGTCACTACTTGGAGGAGTTTCCTATGCGGCCACTATGGATTGCATCACTAGCCATCGTTTGCCTGGTCACGGGGTGTGCCGCTGGGATTGCCGATAACCGCTCAGCAGCCGAGGAAATGGCGGAAGGCCGTCAGCAGGTCATCGTGGCCCGCAATGCAACGGCGGCACTGTATGCCCGACCTGTCGTCGGCAATCTGAAGGGCGTCGAACTGCATTTGTGGCGGTCGATCAAGGTCACGATCCGCAACACGTCGCCGGAACCCATCAACCTTGATCCAATCGGCCAGTTTGTCCTGTTGTCCGACGCCGATGGCAGCCAGTCAAACGCCCTGGCGTTTGCCGATTTGACGACAAATCTGCCGGCGCCACGCTTTGGCCTGGGGCCCAACGATCGGCTGTCGATGCCGGCAGGTGCGGCAGATGGTCTTGGCGAGGCTTACCTGACTCGGGGACCCTTGCTCCCCGGTGCCACAAAGACGGGCTACGTGTTCTTTCGCAAACCCGCATTCAACGAGGAAACCGTGTTGACGGGGCACTCGTTGGTTTGGCTCATCCCGGGAACCCGGGAACGTTTGACCGGCAAATTCGAGTAATCGTCGCCCACCGGCCCGACCGGCAGCATGACGCGACCATGGACGTGGTCCTGCCTTCACGATGGCGATGCCCGGAAACCAATTAAGCCGGCCGGGGCCGGCGTTGGCGCTCAGCCCACCCGGCGCTGGGCCCGGTACACGAGGTCCGTCGGGCAGATGTGGCGCAGTAACGGGTGTTTGGTTTTTCGTTGAGGATCCGGTGCATGTCTGGCTCCTCTGGACGGGTAGGACATTGGCTGCGCTGCCGCCATTCTGACCAAACGCCCTTAAATCACGCTGATAGCCAGCCAAAAAATCGCTAAAAGTCAGTCAAGACGGCTCAAGACCGGGCGCTTTTCCGCCCATGCTAAACTGACTGCCAATCATGCTGAGCCTTTGCGGGCCTTCGGCCTTCAAGGAGTCAGAACGTTGACGAAACGGGCCCTCATCACCGGAATTTCCGGCCAGGACGGCAGCTACCTGGCAGAGTTGCTGCTCGACAAGGGTTATGAGGTCACCGGCATGATGCGCCGGGGTTCGAGCCCGAACAAGGAACGCATCGCCCATCTGGAAAGCCGGCTGCAACTTGTCTACGGCGACCTGCTCGACTCCCGGAGCCTCATGGAGGTCCTGGAAGCCGCCCAGCCGGACGAGGTCTACAACCTGGCGGCCCAGAGCTTCGTCGGCGCTTCCTGGAGTCAGCCCGTGCTCACCGGCGAGTTCACGGCCCTCGGAGTCACCCGCATGCTGGATGCCGTCCGCAAAGTCGCCCCCAAGGCCCGCTTTTATCAGGCCAGCTCCTCGGAGATGTTCGGCAAGGCGCAGGCCGTGCCCCAGAACGAAGCGACGGCTTTTTACCCCCGCAGCCCCTACGGCGTGGCCAAGCTCTACGGGCACTGGATCACGGTCAACTACCGGGAGTCCTACGGGATGCACGCCTGCTCAGGGATCCTGTTCAACCACGAGTGCGTGACGGCTGAAACGCCCGTCACCATTCGGCGTGACGGCCTCATCGATATCCTGCCGATTGAGGATGTCGTGCCCCACCGTACAGATCCGCACGCGGGTCCCAAGCAGACAACGGTGCCCACTGGTCGACGGCGTTTCGAGGTTTGGGACGCGCAAGGCTGGACATCCGTCACGTGCATGACCGCCACCTGGAACGGTTACACGAGCAAGCCCAACAAGGCCGTTATACGCGTCGCTGCACGAGGCGCTGTCTTTCAGGCGACGAGCGATCATGTGGCCATGCTGGCACCCGTCCCGGTGGCTGTTGGCGGCGGTCCGGCAACCACTGATGCGCCCTCGGTAGCGCGAGAGGTACCGACGGGCCAGATTCAAAAGGGAGATCGTCTGGCACTCGTCGACCTGCCTCAGCCGACCAACGCTTTGGCGATGACCGAAGACGAGGCCTGGCTATTAGGCATCTTGACAGCCGAAGGCCATGTCAGTGACGAAGGGAAGATCAAGGTCGTCAACCAGGACCTGTGCCTGCTCGGAGAAGTCGAGGCCTGCTGGCGGCGGGTGACGGGCGGCCATTGCACCCGCTATGAGGCACCAAGTGGCTTTGAGAACGGGCGAGCCGTCACCCAACTGGTTATGTCTGGTGGCCAGGGTTATGGACGCTACATCCACGCATCGCTGTATACGCGTGCCGGCCACAAGCGCATCCCCATGCGAATCCTCAATGCCACCCATGCTGTCCGGCTCGCGTTTTTGCGCGGCTATAATGCCGGCGACGGGTTGAAAAGCACGCCCTGTACCTACGAATTTCAAAGTTTCAAGACGTCCTCCCCCGTCCTGGCCAGCGGACTCTACTGGCTGGCGACAGTCACCCTCGGGCAACGGGCGATCATTTGCCTGGAAGATCGGAATGACTGCACGTATTACCAGATCAACCTGAATTCCCCGGTTCGCCGTGGGGCCAAAGGTCAGCACCTGCAGCGCCCCCTCGAAGAGGTGGTCAAGATCGAAACGGTTGCCTATGCAGGCTGGTTGTTCGACCTGGCGACCACATCAGGCACGTTCCATGCCGGCGTGGGACAGGGTTGGATCCACAACTCGCCTCGGCGTGGCATCGAGTTCGTCACCCGCAAGATCACCGACGCCGCCGCCCGCATCAAGTTGGGGCTGGCCGACGAACTCGTCCTGGGCAACCTGGACTCGCAGCGCGACTGGGGGTTTGCCGGCGACTACGTCCAAGCCATGTGGGGGATGCTGCAGCAGGAAACCCCCGACGACTACGTCATCGCCACCGGCAAGACCCATTCGGTTGGCGAGTTCGTCAAAGCTGCCTTTGCCCATGTCGGTCTGGACTGGCAGCCCTACGTGAAGCAGGATCCCCGCTTCATGCGCCC
>JACMPN010000051.1 GCA_014377495.1 Candidatus Sericytochromatia bacterium | reverse complement strand
GCGAGGTTTTTTGTGAAGTCCTGTGCATAGGTGTAGGCGCCATCCGGGCCGGGCGGGATGCCCAGGATCGCCTGACGCAGCCCATATCCCTTTCCGGACACGGACACCCTGACATTGCCGCCTTGCGGAACGCGATCGAAGCGATAGGCCCCAAGGGGATCAGTTGTCGTGTCGGCAATCGTTAGGCCGGTGGTCATATCCTCCAAACGCACACTGAGCGCAAACACGGCCGTACCCAAATCGTCCTGGACCGTACCTTTGATCGAAGCCGCCGCCTGTGCGGACGGTGAGGGTGTCGGAGTCGGCAGTGCCGCTGTCGGCGTGGCGATGGGTGCGCTTGGCGTGTTGGTCGGCTGCGGCGTGGCAGAAGGAATCATCGAAGGAGCGGCACTGGGTTTTGGCGTCTGACCAGGGGTCACGGTAGTGCCTGTGGGCTGACAGGCCACAGTCAGCGCAATGAGCGAGCAAAAAGCGAGGACCGGACGGGGCTTGATGGCCATGTGCATCTCCTTTACCGAAAATGGGCGAAAAAAAGGGCACCGCCCGCCGAAGCGAGCAGTGCCCCATCCGTATCGGATCGCTTACTGCGAGATGCCGCTGCGGATGTTGATGTTGTTGCTGGTGTTCACGCTGTTGCCGGCGGGATCGATGATCGCCGACTTGGCATTCACCCACACGTTGCGGCCCGTGCCGAACGCCTGGGTGGAACCAGCGCCAGGAGCGGCGACTTCCAGACCGCTGACGGGCTGCAGTTCCATGGTGGAACGGGTTGCGTCGCCATCAAAGATTTTCTGGCCAGCAGCGATACCGTTACCGCCGCCGTCCGAACCGCCCGCACCACCAGCCACGAAGGCAGCGTAGGTGGCTTGCCAGGCGCCAGGAGCGGTGTTGGTGCCGGTGCCCTCAACCTGGGCCAGGTCGGGGTACCGCGTCGTGCCGGTCGGGCTGACGTAGTACATGTAGTTGGTGTTCAGGTTGGCAGTGGCCGTATCGGCAGCTGCGGGGATCGAGGCACCGCCGTTGTTGCCCGGGAAGAGGATCATCGTCTCGGAGTACTGGACCCGGATCCGGTCGGTGCTGGCGGCACCGGCCAAGGCATCCTTGTTGATCGGGGTGATCGAGCTCACCTGGGGCGAAGTCGTGTCCGTAGCAACGGTGAACTTGTAGCCGACCCGGCCAACCTGTGCGGGGCTAACCCGGAACCACTTGTCGTCGCGGCCCGTGCCAGCGGCGTCACGGATGGAGCCGTCCTTGAAGGAAACAGCGAACTGCGGGATCTTGCTGCTGTCCTTGTCGGTCGGGAGCTTGGCACCAGGACGGAACGTGAAGGTCACGGTCTGGTTGTTGTTCGACCAGGCAGGCGTGAAGCTGGCGCTGTCATAGACAGGGCCGGCAGCGAAGCGAACGTTGGACCGGGTGCCGTTGACCGAGCCGTCGTCCTTGTTCGGGTCGAAGGTGTACAACAGAGCCGTGTTGGAGGCGCCGGTGGTGTAACGGCCCTGGACGGCGGTGTTGGGGTTGGTCATCGCAGCGGCGGTGGCAACGTCGGACCGGGGACCGGCGACGTAGACGGCGAAGTTGCTCTCAACGTCGGCCGTGTTGACGGGCTCGTTGAAGGTCAGCGTGAACGTGGTGGCCGCATCGACGCCGGTGGCATCCTTGGCGGGCGTGAAGCTGGTGATTTCCGGCTTGTCGGACAAGGCGTAGACCAGATCAATGACACCAGCAGCCGTCTGGCCGAAGGTCACATTGTTGATGGTCGTGTTGCCCTGCAGGTTGGACAAGGGAACGATCGTCTGCTGGCGGGTCGTGAAACCGGCTTTGCCAGCGGTGACGAGGATGGTCGAACCGGTCGGGGCGCCGTTGAGGGCGTAAGAACCGATCTGGGTGGTGACGACCAGCGTGTCCGAACCGTTCGAGAAGGTGCCGGCGCCGAGCAGTTTGCCCGTGACGGTCACGCCATCGAGGCGGCTGCCGAGGTCGTCAAACACGACGCCCTGGATGGTGGCCCGGCTGGAGGTGTCGGGGGTGCTGGGCAGGGTCGACGGGGTCGGCGTGGCGGACGGGGCGCCGGAGGGCGTGCCGGAACCAGTGCCGGTCGGCATGCCGGTCGGCGTGACGGTCGGCGTGCCGGTCGGGGTGGCCGAGACGGAGCCGGAGGGCCTAGTCGAAGGGGTGGCGACGGGGTTGGTCGCCGGGCAACCGGCGAGCACTGCGACGGAAAGGGTGGCAGCGACCGCAAAAACGGACGTGAGCTTCTTATTAGATGCCATAATCTCTGTTGATCTCCTCAAATGATGGGCGCTTCGGGTCAATCCCGCCGGCCTTGGTGACCGTTCTTGGGAATGCCACTTCCTTTTGAATGGATGCTTTGTTGCAGTATCTAGTTGGTTACTACTGCGTCCCCTAAGGCGACGCTAGCATCCTCCTCTCAACTGAACAACGCCGGGTGATGTTCCCGAGGCTTCTCTTCACCGTCTATAGGAGAAACTGTCTTACAGTTCTGTTCGGTTTGGCTGTGGCAGTCCACACACTTGTACTTACGAAAGTAAGCGACAACCATCTGGTCCGTCCGCCGCTCCGGCTACATACGGTTCCGACTGGGGCATGGTAGCAAACGCTCGCTAGCACTGTCCATCTCTGTTCAACAACTAGCGAGAAGTTCACCGAAACCCAGTCCCCGCTGGCCTTCTTTCACCTGGACGCAGGTTGTTCCAGAAAAGTTCCCGGAATATTCCCCCCATCCGAAGCCTGACAAATGACTGTTAATAAACCTCCCACGCCGGATTGGTGTCATCCATCACACACAATCCCCCCCAACCGAACGCATGCGCCCCTCCAATCCCCGCATGGCACCTTACTTTGAGCGAGCAGCGCGTCAATGCCTTAACATCGCTGACAAACCGCACACCTGCACCGCGACACGGGGGAGTTCCCACAAACGATGGCGAAATATCCGAAAATAAGGGGGAAGCACCTCAGGCACCTCCCCCGTGTCTACCGCAGAATTTCCCGGTTGGATCGTCAATAGGGATGATCGCCGCCCGCAAACGCGATCAGCTGTCCCTGATGTTCGATGAGCACCTGCGCCGCCGTCAGGCCGTGTGCCGCCATTTCAGCCAGGATGTCGCGGGCCCGCCACTGTGGGGGGATGATCACGATATCGGCCGGCTGCTCCAGCAACCAGTCCCGATGGCGGATGACCTGGCCCATGCCCGGCACATAGGTACCGACCTTGAGCGGGTCCGAGTCCACGACCCAAGGAAAGCGGACGTCGTCCAGCCCGTAGCGATTGATGAACGCCGCCGACTTGCCGGTACCACCCCAGACGACGATCCGCCGGCCGGACTGTAACAACGTCTGCAACTGGGACTGGATCGCCGCCAAGCCGTCCGTCGCCGCCAAGCGAAACCGTTCGGCAGCTTCGGCCTTGAGGGCCTGCTCGGGCATGGCGCCCAACCGGACAAAGCCGGAGATCACTTCGCCGCCATAGCCATGACTGATGCTGTCGATGATCGCCGTGCAGCCGTGCAGCATGCGGGTGAAGGATTCGGTCGTGAACTGCGAGTTGTGCTCGAAGTAGAAATCGACGGTCCGCCGGGCGGCGATCGCCTGATCGATACAGGGCACCTCGATATAGAGCGCGGTAGTCCGGCCTGACCGGGCCGCGGCAAACCCGATGCGCTGCATGAAGCCCAACGGATTCGTCAGGTGCTCCAAGACGTGGCGGCTGATGATCAGATCGGGCTGCAGTTCCGCCAACGCCAATTCCGGGACGAAGAGCTGCTGCCGAAACTCAACCGGGGCGTCGGCGGATGGGGCACACCCATGGGGGTCGAATCCGATATAGCGGCCATCCGGCCGTCGCCGCGCCAAGGCGGCGATAAAACTGCCGTCCCCGTGGCCAATCTCGACGATGGTCGGGTTCGGCGGCAGCCGCCCGGCCAAGGCCTCGATGACCGCTTCCAAATGCCCGTGCCAATGGTGCCCGGCGTTGAACATCAAATTCGGCTAATCCGAATAGGGCACCTGGTCATAGGTAAACGCCTTGTTGTAGACGTGGCCGCAATCCACACAGGAGACGAACACCAGCGGCAAGCGCGTCATGCCCCGGGCTTCTGCCGCAGAGGCCGGCCAGGCGATCGTTGCCAGGGGTTGTTCGGCGCCATCGTAAAAGGGGACGGCAACATGGAATCCGCAGGCCGGGCAGGTCGCTTCGTGGATCGTGCCGAGAGTTGGTTGTTCAGTCATGTTCCTTATATCCATTCGTCCCAGCGCCAGGCAACGCTAAAGAAAGGTACATTCATTGCAAGGGGAAGCATCCAGTCGGGTCAGGGTCTTTTCCCGCAGCCCCCGGTATTCCGGGGCGTTGTAGATTTCCAGGACGTGTTGCTGCGACACATCGCCAATGGGCCACTTGGCCTGACCATCCATGCAGCAATGGGCGACGATCCCGGTCGCCGTGATCGACAGCTCAAACCAGCGGACGCAGCCGACCGCCGGCACATCCGGCACCACGACGTCGACCTGCCCCAACCATGCTCCGCGCTGGAAGACACTCGCCTGAAAACCGGGAAACGTCTTGGTGACCCACTGGCAGAAGGCATCATCGGCATCCGTGCCGTCCCCGACGCGGGAGAGGATGATCGGTACGGCCAACTCACCGGAGGTGAATTTCCGGTGCACGAGTGCCAAGCGCTCCATGGTCAAGGCGTACGGCAACTTCATGGTCGCCTCATAGGCGTCCGGGCGATGATCGTTGACCGACAGCCAGAGATAGCTGAGGTTCCTGACTTGGGCCAGGCGGTTGAGCTTCGCCTCCGTGAGGGGTGAGGCATTGGACGTCAAGGTCAGGCCTGCATTGGGCAGCTTTTCATTGCACGAGGCCAGGATGTCGAACAGGCGCTCATCGAGAAACGGCTCATTGACCTTGAAGGGCGACAGCTGAAACGGCAGATCCGCCGGTATCTCGGTCAGGTCCTGGATGACTTTGGCAATCAGGGCGGAGTCCATCCGGGTGCCTTTGCGCTCCAGGGACGGATAGGGGCAAAAATTGCACGCCGCTGTACAGACAGCCAGGGTCTCGAGGTGGACATGGGCCGGATAGTCCATATACCGGGACTGCCGCCGCGACTCGACATCCTGCTGATACCGCTGCAGCGACTGCTCCTTCAGCACGGCCTGCATGCGAGCCAGGTTGTCCCGGGCGTCCTGATAGTCGGGCTTGATCGCCACAGCTGCCTGAAACCGGCCCAAGGCCTCGTCGATACGATCGAGCCGTTGCAGGACCGTACCCAAGCTGTTGTGGAAGACCGGCGAATGCGGCACCACGCCCAAGGCCCGCCCAATCAACTCGAAGGCTTCCTGGGGGTGGTCAGTCTGCAGTGCCAACAACCCCAGTAAATGTAGGGCATCCGGGTGATTCGGCTCGCTCTGGAGCACCTGTCGATACAGGGGCTCGGCGCTGGCCATCCGTCCCGCCTGATGATGTGCGAGGGCTGTGGCCATGCGATCTGCTGTCTTCATCTGTGCAAGCATCTCCCGCTCGGTCACTCGTCGTGGTATGGCTGTCCGCTTGCACGTCACACGTGCCATGGCGCTGGACCAGCCATACCACCGTGCTCGGCTGAAGTATCCGCAGGATACATAATAGCGCGGATTCGGGATCCGGGGAGCCGCTTGAAAAACAGCCCGATCTACCGCCGGCACGCTGAGAGCCGATCACTGGCGCCCTTGGCTTGCCATCCCCGAATGATGAACTTGGCGTTAATGGAGAAAACTGCGACCTTGTGCAAGTTGGTAGGCAAGGAAGTAGAAAAGTTGCAAAGCTTTGACCGCAAATGAACGCAATCCCAATCCGGCGGCACCAGGCGGAGCGGCCGGCGCTGTTGAGGCAGTTGTGGCCAAAGGTCGTAAGGCCCTGAAGTACGGCCGGGCGCAGGATGCCACCACGTGTTTCGAAAAGGCCCTGATGGCCCAGCCTCAAAGGGCCGACCTTTGGAGCTTACGGGCGGAATCCCTGATGGCCCTCGGTCAGCCCGATGCGGCAGTCCAGAGTCTCTGCAGGGCGCTCGTGCTGGCGCCGGGGGATGCCAAAGGGCACAACAATCTGGGAGTCATCCTGGTGTCTCAGGGAAAGTTCGACGAAGCCGTAGCAAGCTTCCGCCGGGCAGTGAGGTTGGATCCCGACTATCTGGTCGCCCTGAACAACCTGGGTCAGGCCTTGGACGAGCAGAACCGCCGGCATACTGGCGAGCCGACGGATCAAGCGGCGGAGGTCCAAGCCCCCAGCGATGCTGTCGCTGCATTTCAGCAGGCAACGGCACTCTACAGCCTGAAACGGTATAACGAGGCGATCGTTCAACTGGAACTGGCGACGTCCCTGGATCCCTCCTATATAGACGCCTGGACCAACCTGGGACTCGCCTGGGCCGAATGCAACCAACCGGAAAAGGCGATCCCCTGCTTTGAGCGCAGTCTGGCCTTGCGGGAAAACGCCGGCATCCGGCTAGCCATGGCCACCGTGTTACCGATCATGCCTGATTCCACCGAGGCTATCGCTTTTTGGCGGGCCCGCTACATGGCGGAACTGCAGCAGTTGCAGGCGACGGGCGTGCGTCTGGCGGACCCGGTGGGCGAGGTGCTGACGGCGTCGTTCTATCTGGCCTACCATGGCGCCGCAGACCGGCCCTTTCAGGAGGCCCTCGCTGCCTATTTCCGCTCGGCCTGCGCACGGCTGTCCTGGGTGGCGCCGCATTGTCACCGATCCATGCCACTGGCATCCCAAGGCGGGAAAATCCGCATCGGCATCGTTTCGGCGCATCTGTGGCCGGGCCACACGATCGGCAAATTGAATGGAGGTTTCCTGCAGCATCTCGACCGCAGTCGTTTCACGGTGAGTTACGTCTGCACCGGCAGACAGACTGCCGAAGCGGTGTCCATGGCCGGCCAGGCGGATGATGCCCTCTGGCTAGCGGGAGACCTGACCACCATGCAGGGACAGGTGGCGGAACGTCAGTTCGACGTGCTGTTCTACACCGACATCGGCATGGACGTCATCACCTATTTCCTGGCCTTCGCCCGCCTCGCCCCCGTGCAATGCGTCACTTGGGGCCATCCCGTCACCACCGGGCTGCCCAATATGGACTATTTCCTGTCCAGTGCGGCGCTCGAAACGCCGGATGCTCAGCGCCATTACACCGAGCGCCTGGTCCTCCTGCATGGCCTGCCGACCTGCTATCAGCAGCCGGATGGCGAGGCAGTTGAGGTAGACCGGAACCGCTTCGGGTTTGCGCCCGACTGGCATGTGTATGCCTGTCCACAATCGCTTTTCAAGTTTCACCCCGGTGCGGACTCCCTCTGGGCAGCTATCCTGCGGTCTGACCCAGCCGGCCGTTTCGTCGTCATTGAAAGCGATGAATCGGCCGTGACCCAGGCGCTACAGCAGCGTTGGCTGGCGGCCTTCCCCGATGTCTACGAGCGTGTGGTCTTCCTGCCACGCCAATCCGGCCCAGCCTTTCGGGTGCTGCTGGCGTCCGTGGATGTCTTGCTGGATACCCCTTATTTCGGTGGTGGCAACACGAGCCTCGAAGCGACGTCGTTAGGGACTCCCATCGTGACCTGTCCCGGCCCTTTAATGAAAACGCGGGTTACGCAAGCCATCTATCAGCGGATGGGCAGCACCGAGACGGTTGCCGCCACCTCAGAGGAGTATGTGGCACTGGCGATTCGACTGGGCACGGATGCGGACTGGCGCACACAAGTGAGTCAGCGGCTGATCGCCGACCGGCACCTCCTTTTTGGAGATTTGGCCGTCGTTCGTGAGCTGGAGCGCTTTTTTGGGGCAGCCGTCGACGCTGCCCGTGAAGACCGGCAAGTCACTGATTGGCAGGACGGATGGCGTCCCACTCTATCTGATGCCCCCACGCATCCGGCAGCGATGAACGAAGTCTAAGACGAACACTATGAAACGAGAGGGGCCGGCCATGCAGACAACAGTCGCAGTCATCGGCGCTGTGGCGGGCATGTCGGTCTCGGCCTGAGCCTCCTGCTGGCCGAGACGGGGCACACGGTCGTTGGCATCGACGCAAACGTTGCCAACAACGCCAGGATCATGGCTGGTGACATGCCCTTTGAGGAAGGTGGAACTAAACCGGCCCATACGGGCAAACACCGGCGAACGCTGGTCCTTGCGGCCGGTGAGCTGATGGGGCGCTGCTTGTATGATGTTTGATGGTGAGGCCCTACGGATGATCATGACCGAAAGTTGGTCGTCGATCGCTTTGGACAGATCTTGGCCCATGCGAGCTGGAAACCGGATTGCGCCTGCTGCTTCGTCAGAAAGATCGATCTGATCCCAGGTCAGGGCAAATCGTCAAGCTCAGCCAAAATCTTGGCGACCGCTTGCGCAAAGACCGGCACATCTCTGGCGGCCGTTCGCTAAATGCGGGACCAGACAACCGAGAAATAGGCGTGGTCAATGATGTTGCGCAAACCAATGATGTCGGCCCAAGGTATCCCGGGATGCTGGCACTGCAGATCCGATGAGACTTTGTTCGCTGACTCTCCGATGACGATGAGCTTCTGAAGGACGGCACTGTGAACCACTTTGCTTGCAACAAAGTCATCCAGGTCCAGTCCTTCAATGAACTCAGCCATATCCGCCGCCGCCTCTGCGATGTCTCGCAGGTAGAGCCGCTCATGCCGCATAGAGGACTTCCGAGCTCGAAAGAACCTCGGCCCGCAGCATTGGCCTCAATCCAGCCTTTTCAACGACATCCACTTTGCGGTCAAACACGCCGGCAAGCTCACGTGCCATCCGCACCAGTTCCAGCATGCCTACATCAGCGCCCTCTTCAAAGGTCACCAGCACGTCTATGTCACTATCCGAGCGAAAGTCATCACGCAGCACCGAGCCAAAGAGGGCCAATTCAGTAATCTGCCACTTTCGGCAGAACTCACTGATGGCCTGATTGTCGATGACGATATGTGCCGGCATGTGCGCTGCTCCTTCTGGGTCGAGTCCGACCTTGCACTATTTTATCAAGCCTTATGCAGGGAGCACGCTAACGCTCTCGCCAGGCAGATTGCGGCAAAAACCCGAGGTAGTGTCCGAAGGTGTGGAAAGGGGGAGCTCCGAACCAGCACTGAAAGTGCGTTTCGGTCGTCAGTGGATACGGCAATCAGGCTAGCTTTAGACGCCTCCGGCAGGCTCTCGTCATTCTCACCGGCAGGCCGTTCAAGGGTGTTGCCGAGGATCTCAGGCGCGCTGCGTGTCGCAAGCCTGCCACCCATCCATCCGGGTGAGATTTTGGCACCTGAAACCATTGTGACCTGCTGGCGGACTGGGGCAAAGGCCGTTCAAGGCTGGTCCTGGGGCCGGTGAGAGAACTGGACGATAGGGGTATGATTGTGGAGGTGGGTGCATGTTGTAATGGGGTATGGATGGCGAGGGTTCGAGATGACGAAGCG
>JACMPN010000517.1 GCA_014377495.1 Candidatus Sericytochromatia bacterium | reverse complement strand
CTTTTTCCCTGGTTCCCGTTTTTCCCGGTTCCCGTTTTCCCTGGCTCCCCTTTTTCGATTTGGTCAGAGACGGGTATTGCAATCATGACCACCTCTTTTAAGCCCGCCTGGCGGCCCACGGTCTGGCTGCGCGATCACGAGCTGTCGGAGCGACTCGGCTGTCAGGTTCTTTGCGCCAGTGAAACCGATCAGCACACCGGCAGCTTCAAGTTTCGGGCTGCCTACACCCTGGCGGCCAACGTCCATCATCAGCACCTGATTACCGCGTCATCCGGCAATTTCGGGCAGGCACTGGCCTATGCCTGCCAACTCCTCGGCAAGGTCTGTCACGTGGTCATGCCCGAGACCTCCGCCGCCGTGAAGATCGCCGGTGTGCGCAGCTACGGGGCCACCGTCGATCTGATCGATACCCGTCGGGTCAGCCGGGCCGAGAGCGTGCAGCAACTGGCCGCCACATTTCCCGAGGCCTATATCGCCAGTCCCTTTGACGATCCGCTGGTGATCGCCGGCAATGCCTCACTAGGGCACGAGATCGCCGACAAGGCGAGCGCCTGTGACCTCGTGCTCAGCCCGATCGGTGGCGGCGGTCTGGCCTCGGGGATCATCACGGGCCTCTGGGCTGCAGGTATCGTCCTGCCCGTCTGGGGAGCCGAGCCTAGTCTGGCGAACGATGCCGCCCGGTCGTTGCGGGCCGGTGAGTTGCTGGCCAATGGGCAGGAGCCCCAGACGATGGCCGACGGGGCCCGCACCCTCAGCCTGGGCAATACGAACTGGGGCATCCTCCGGCCCGGTCTGGCCGGCATCGTCGAAGTGCCCGAGGCCTGCATCGCGGCCGCCGTGCGCCTCCTCTACGACACCCTCGGTCTGGTGGTCGAGCCGACAGGCGCACTGACCATCGGGGCCATCCTGGCCGAGCCGGCCCGATTCGCCGACCGGGTGCCCTGCTGCATCCTCAGCGGCGGTAATGTGGACCCCGAAACCCATCAGGCCATCCTGATCGGGACGTGAGTGGGTTTGCGCACCCTCTCCTGTCAGCCCTGAACTGCTTTAATCGCGTATTTACCGAGACTCTTCCAAACCTAAAGACAGTTTCTTAACGGCTGACCGATAACGGTTTCATGAGCCGCCAGGAGGTGGTTCCGGAGAGAGAAAAGAGAAACACCATGGCCGTCGCTTTTGCCACTCAGGTCAACCCGACTGCCGCCGTTGCGACCACGACCACGAAGGTCGCTGCGCCCGCCCCCCAGGCCGCTCAGGCAGCCCAAATCGCCTTCCAGAAGGATGCCCAGCAGCTCTCCGGCCTGCAACGTGGCAACGCCCCTGCAACCACCAGCTTTGCCAACTTCTCCCCCGCCAAGTTGGGTAAAGGCGTGGCCTGTGTCGTTCTGCCCGCTGTCGGCATCATCGGTTTGACTGCCCTGATCGCCCGGGTGAACAGCCCTGCCGCCTTCAAGCAGATCGCCAGGGGCATCGCCGCCGACCCCGGTTCCGTCGGCCGGGCCCTCGCACCCAAGGCCAACAACACGATGCTGTACATCGGCCTCGCCGTCACGGTTGCCGCAGTCGCCCTTTACTCCTGCCAGAAAGACTGAGCTTTGATGATTGGGGACCTGCGGGTCCCCTTTTGGGCGTTTGGCTGGTGCCCGTCCCCGCCTCGGTCATCGCGCTCAAAACGCTTGCTTTTGCCTGCTCATTGAATTAAGGTTGGAATAAGGTCAATTAAATATAGTGATAAGGGGGCACCATGCAGCGCGGCGGACTGGCATCAGTTCTGACGATCGGGTTGCTCTTGGCAGGCTGTGGTTCCCACCCCGCCGTCCTGTCCTCCGGCACGCCCGCCCCTGTCCGGGTGAACCAGGCTGCCACTGCCGCCGGGCTGAGCGTCAGCCAAATCCTGATGCCCCCGCTGGAAGTCTTCAAGACGGTCGACGAGAACAAGGCGCAGTTCGTGAAGTCCCTCAAGGCGCACAACGACGTCAAACGGATCACCTTCTCGCCCGTCGTGCAGACCCTGCGTTTCAACGTCAACGGCGACAAGGCCGGCTACATGGTCACGGTTGGTGCCACCAGCGTGATCCGCAAGGTCGAGCCCCCCGAGATCAAAGAAGTCAACGAAGCCTATCTGATCACCTATACAGTCGATGCCGCAGGCAAACTGGCCTGCACCAGCACCCTGCAGGCCCAGAGTGCGTCGGACAAAAAACAGCCCAAGCCGACGGTGACGATGAGCAAGACAGCAGGGACTTTCCAACTGCGCATGCTGCAGGGCAACGTGCTGCCGCCGCAGATCGCCGCCACGCTCGCCGACCTGCACCCCGACCAGGCGGAAACCCTCAAGGCCCGCTATGACGGCTTGAAGGTGTTCCCCGACGACATCGGCTGGGCGAAGGACTTGGGCTGCGAGATCTGGCACAAGGATCAGTTGGTCGGCTACCTCGATGATCCGGCGACCTGGGCGTTCCAGATGGACGGCCAGAAATGGGCCAACCGGTTCGGCATGATGGTCTTCAACGTGCTCAGCCCGGCCGGCGACAAGGCGTATTCCACCGGCTACGCCGTCAGCCCCCAAACCCCGCTGGGTTTCGTCACCTTCCCCATCTAGCTCCCTGAGACCATGTGAGGGCCGGCTTTGTCGGCTCTTTTTTCGTGCGATGCCGGCCTGGCCACGGTGGACAAGGTTTGCGGCCCGACCGACTGCCGATGGGCCGCTCAGCGTGCTATACCGGGTGCATGTTTCGCTGCAAGCTCGTCGCCACCACGCTTTCCTGCTGGCTCGCCCTTTCGGTCACGGCGTTTGCGGCCCAGGTGCCGATCGATGTCATCTACACCGGCAATGAAGGTGGCATCACGGGATCCTATCTCGCTTTGGAAGAGGTCGACCTCTTCGCCGGCCTGCCGGATTGGGAGCTCAGTGACGTGGCACTGCACCTGCCGGCGTACCGCCAGGGCCCCTACACGCTGATGGATCCGGACGGCCGGCTCACCAAAGGCCGGTTCCAGGCCTTTTTCACAAAACGCCCCCTCCGGATCGGGGCCCCGGCAACGGCGGCCTACGGACAGAGCAGTTACGGCCATTTCCTGCAGTGGCCGCCCAGCCGGGAGAGCTGGGTGATGGCAGCGTTGTTGGCGGCGAACGGCGAGCCACCCCATTTTCCGGATCTGGACCAGCACTGGGCGACGGTGCGGCCCGTCGTCAACGCCGATGGTGACCGGTTGTGGCTTGTCCGCGATGAGGGCTGGCGGCGTCCGGCCACCCCGCCTCCCGACTTCCAGAGCGAGCTGTGGGCCACGGGTGTCGACCGGCCAATGGCGGCTTCCGATGCGGTGGCCGCCAGCCTGGCCGCCCCTGCGTCGGATGCCGCCACCGCGTCGGACCGGTCTGCGGCTGCGTCGGACGGCCCGGCGGGCGCCCACGCGATCGCCCCGCGCCCGGTGGACCTGGATCTCTCGGATGCCTACCGTTGGGAGCCCCTCCTGGGCGTGCAAGGCCGCCTGAAACACAACAAACAGGAAGCCCGCCTGATCATGCTGGCCCGCCAGCTGGGCACCTGGGACCGGCGCATCGGCATGCTCCGGCGCATGGTTGCCGATCGTCCCATGTCCCTGCTGGTCGGCATCGGCAACACGCTCGACCGGCCGCGCTCGGCAGCCAGCGACGCGGCCCGCAAGGAGAGTTGGGAGACGATCAAAACCCTGCCCTATGCGGCATTTCTGCCCTCCCAGGCCGAGCTGCGCCTGCCCAAGTCCCAGCTCAGCCGCTTCAGCCGGGATGTGCCGCTGGTGGCGGCCAACGTGCTGGCCCCGGATCCCGAGATCATTTTGCCGCCCTATCGGATCATCGAGACCCAGGGGACACGGGTGGGCATTGTCGGGGTCGTGGACCGGGAGGGGCTGCGGGATGCGGGCGTGGCCAAGCTCGATGCCGGCTGGAAGGTCGAGGAGCCCGTCGCCGCCGCCAAAAAGGCCGTGGCCGAGCTGCGCAGGCAGGGCATCGGGACGATCATCGTCATCACGGACATGAGCCATGCGGCGCTGGAGCTGCTGGAAACGAAGCTGACCGACGTCAGCCTCATCGTCGGTGGCGCCAAGCTCGTGGCCACCGATCAGAGCTTTACCGAGACCGTGCGCTACGACTGGCCAGCTGAGGCCCGCCACCCGATAGCGCCCCTGACCGTCTGCCCGCGGCCCTACCGGGTCGGCCGGGTCCGCCTGCTCCTGGACAGGGACTATCGCCACACCTACCTGCTTTCCGTGAACCATGAGGCCCGGCGCATCGGCGATGATCAGCCGGGCGATCCGCGCCTCGGCTGGCACGTCGTCGACCTGCACGACGACGTGGAAAAGAACCTCGACTACGGGATGCTGCCCGACGTGCGCACCCTCGGCGGCGGCGCCACCATGGAGTCGGGCGACATGATGAAATGGCGCATGTACTCGGGCGCCCAGTGGACCCGCATGGCGGCCGGCATAGTCCGGGAACGCCTGGGGGTGGAAGTGGTCCTGCTGCCCAAGCTGGCCATGTTCACCAACGTCGTCGGGCAGATCCCGGCGTATATGGTCGCCGGCTGGTTGGCCGGCGACGACCGGCTGTACCGGACCGAGCTGACGGGCACCCAGCTGCAGCAGTTGACGGATCTCGACGCCTCATTCCACACCATCGTCGGGGCCGGGTACGACCCGGCCGTGGCCAAGGTGGGTGGTCGCAGCCTCACCGGCAATGAACGCTACGTCGCCATCGTCTCCGACCGGTTGCTCGACAATGCCCGGTTTGCGGCCGTGTTCGACCCGCTCCGCAAGGCGGCCCGGCCGATCGGGGACCTGCGGCCCCTCGTCCTGGGCGTGCTGGAGGGTCAGCGCCTGAAGACCCCCGGCTATCCGGACAGCGCGCAGGCGCGTTTCAGCCGCTGGCTGAACGATGACGGCTCGGCCCTGGAGCCCCGCTGGGCGATCAGCCTGGAGGACGTGGGCGCCGACGCCCTGAGCATCCAGAACGTGAACCAGACGCCCTACAGCCAGGTCCGCAATGCCCGGATCAACACCCAGAACAACGCGGCCGTCGGTGGGTCCGGCAAGCTGGCCCTCAACTACTCCTCCGAAGCGGTGAGCTGGACGAGCCGGATCAAGGCCCTATACCGGCAGATCGGGTTCGTCGACAAAGTGCAGGAAACCGCCGACGATCTCGTGTTCAGCAGCGAGCTGCGGCTGACGTTGTGGCGGCTGCCCTTCGAGAACGGGGCGGTCCAGCTGACGCCTTACCTGCTGGCCAGTTACGACACGGAGTTTTCGCCCTCGACGAATGCGACGACCAATATGGCCAACGCCCTGCAGCAGGACTTTGACGGCATCGCCGGGCTGGTCGTCTCACCGGGTGGTGCCTGGTCTGACATCAAGCTCGGTGTGATCGGTCGTTATGACCTGCAGGCCAAGCTGTTCCGTCCCGGTCTGCAGTTGGCGACCGGGTTCGAGCGGGCCCTCAGCAATCAGTTTCCCATCAAGGTGAAGGTGGGCGCCGATCTGCGCTACTACATGACCGTGGGGACGCCGACGCCGGATCAGCTGGGCTTTCTGGGGGACCTGAGCGCGGCCCTGATCGTGCCCATCTGGCAGAACCTGAACCTGACCCTGGGGTTGACGGGTCTTGTGTATCGCGGACAGGCCGCACCGCAGGATTCCTGGGGCCTCAGCGTCAATCCCACCATCGGTCTTTCCTATGGCGGCGTCTGGAAGCCGCAGTGGGGCGTGCTTTACTGAACAGGGTGACGTCGCCACAGGGTTGGTTGTCGGGATTTGGCATACGTGTCCGGGAGAATCGGGATGGCAGCGGTAAAACGATCGAAAGCACCGGCTGAAGAAGGCTGGCGCACGCTGCTCGCCCATTTGAGTGGCCACAAGCCGGAGGTGCAGGCCCTGGCGGCATTCCTCGGCCAGCACCGGCCGGACATGGAGGGCCGTCAGGCCCGCCGGATCGCCGCCAATATCCGCAGCGGCCTGGCCATCAACAAGGCCGACGTTTCAGCCCTGCCCGACGGGGTGAGCGTGCCCCTGATGGCCCTCCTGGATGCCGTCCGGGCGACGTTTTTCGTCGAGCAGAAGGAATCGGGACAGGCCCGGCGTGAGCTGGACCTGTTGCGCCTGCAGGTAGCCGCCGAGGACCGGGAGCGGCTGAAGGCCCTCCGGGAAATGGGCAACGGCAGAGCCCTCAGTGATGCCGACCAGAAGCTCGCCTGCATGCGCACGGTGGAGACGATCGAAGCGTGGCTGGAGATGGGTCGCAAGGCCCGCATGACCTGGTTTGCCCGGGTGGAGGCGGCCCTCCTCGCCCGGGACAAGACCCGGTCGGCCGATGCACCGGCCTGGATCGATGCGACCTACCGCCGCATGTACATCAGTTCCCGTCGGGAAGTGGCGACCCTGACGGACTACGACATCCTCGGCATCGACGTCGAAGCCGACGAGGCGACGATCAGACGGGCCTATCGGGATGCCGCCAAGCTGCACCACCCTGATGTCAACGGCGATGAGCGCCGGTTCAAGCAGATGCACGCCGCCTACCAGCGCCTGATGGGCGAAACCTGACTGCCTAATCGCCCCGCAGGCGCTGAAGATACACGAGGGACGCGACATAAACGGCGCCGCTGACGGCCGTGGAGACGAGAAAATCCGCCATGGTCGACAGGTAATCACCGACCAAGGCGTGGGCGGCGAAACCGGCGATCGACGACGTGAATAGGCTGAGCAGTGTCGGCAAGCGATCCCCTTACAGTTTGGCGGGGCCGACGTTTCACGTGAAACATGCGAGGCCCGGGTGCCGTGGATATGTCTTCAGCCACGTTCTTTCATAGTCACCGGCTGTAGCGGGACTGTCCGCTTGCGGCTGCCCAGGATGACCATGGTGACGGCCAGGATGATCACCATAGCCCCGCCGACCGTGCTGGCCTGCAGCGGTTCGTGCAGAAACAGGGCGCCGAGGGCCACGGCGACAGCCGGATTGACGAAGGCATAGGTCGTGGCGATGTGTGGCTTGGCATTGCGCACCAGCCAGGTGACGGCCGAAAACCCGATGCAGGACCCAAAAATGGTCAGGTAGGCGAGCGCCCACCAGGCGCTGGACGGTACCGCCGCCCAGTGGACATGGCCCCACTCGCCCTGCCAGGCGGCCAGGCCGGCCAGGGCCGTGGCGCCGACGAGATTGGCGATGCCTGTGTTGTAAAGGGCAGAGCTGGGGATGGCGACCCGGCGGCCGACAATCGTGCCACAGGCCCAGGACACGGCGGCGGCGAGCAGGACGACCTGGGCAAACAGGGGACCGCCCTGGCTGCCGGACTGCAACGACGGCCAGATCAGCATGCCCACCCCGGCAAAGCCGAGGGCCGTGCCGAGACTGCTGATCAGGCTGGGGCGGGCACCACCGGGGAGGGCCGCCTCGATGATCAACACCCACAATGGCGTGGTGGCCTGGATCAGCGCCGCCATGCCGGAGGACAGGTACTGTTCCGCCCAGACAATGCCGCCGTTGCCGCCCAGCAGGAAAAACAGACCCACCAGCCCGGCGCCGGCGGCCTGGATCCGGGTCGGCCGGGCATGGCGGTTGACGGCGCCCAGGACCATCAGGATCAGGCCGGCCGACCAGAAGCGCAGCGCGGCCCCGACAAAGGGAGGCATGCCCTGGACGGCGATCCGGATGGCCAGATAGGTCGAGCCCCAGATGACGTATACCGTCCCCAGGGCCACGGCCAGGGCCAGACGTGAAGGACCGTCGGGAGTGTCGCGCATGCGGTGTTTAAAAAACCTCAGGGTCCCCAAACAAGACCTTACGGGCGGTCGAGATAGGCGGCTGTCATGGATTCGGCCGTCGGCTCGATCAGGGGCAGGGGTTCTTCAGGCCAGGGCGAGGCCGAGGTGCCTGTGGCGAGACGGCCCTGCACGACGGTGGCCAGGCCATGCGCCATGGCGTCATCGATCTCCTGGGGAATGACGACGACGCTTGGACCCTTTTGGGGATCGAGGCCGAGTTGGGCAAAGGCATTGCCGACGGTGGCCAGGGTGATCCCGCTGTCCGGCACGGGATAGATCAACAGGCTGATGTCGTCCGTGGACGAGAAGGTGCTGTAGTACGTCTTCAGGGCTTCGGCCCACGGCTGATCCCGGTCGGCGGTGAGCAGCAGGTTGTAGCCCAGCAGGCCCTCGATGTGGAGGTTGCTGGGGCTGGGGGGACTCAGTTTGGTGGCGATCATGTAGAGGTCGTTTTGCCCCCGCGGTTCGGAGCCGGCCGAGCGTATCCGGAAGTCCAGGTCGAGGAGGATCTGTTCCAGCAACGGCAGCGGATAGGGCCGGACATGGGTGTGGTCCAGCCAGAAGGCCCCATGGCGCACCGTGTCGTTTTCCCAGTTCGGCGTGCGCAAAATCAGCAGGCCGCCGGGCCGCAGAGCCGTCGCGCACTGCTCCAGGAAGGCCACGGCCGTCTCGCCGTCCATGTGCTCGATGATGTGGCCGGCGTGGATGGCGTCGAACTGTTTGGTCCAGCTGGTCAGGCTGCGGGCGTCGGCAACGACGGCCTTCAGGCCCTTTTCCTGACAGAAAGCGACCATCGCCGGATCAAAGTCGATGCCCAAGGCCGGCACAGACCGATCGGCGAGCAGTTCGAGAAAGTACCCGGGTCCGCAGCCGATGTCCAGGACATGTTTGCGGCCGATGAACTGGTCCGCATAGGGCGCCAGCCACTGTTTCAGGGCGTCCCCGTTGTCGTCGCCGTGGAAGAGGCTAAAACGCTGGCGGCCCGTGGGGGCGGTCGGGGTGACGTTGTTGGCGGTGGGTTGGTCCATGGGGCCCTCGTGGGATGGTGGTCGGTCCGGGCCGAAAGGGCCTCTGGCGACGTGTGCGGTGCTGTGCTGGCATTGTCGCAGACGGACGCGGTGCCGGGGAGCCTGCAACCCAGTAACCCAAGTGGCGACGCAAACGGGCGCCGCTGCCTGGTGCAGTGACGCCCGGACCACCTGTGTGACTAGCCTTCGTTGCCCTGGAAGAGCGAGATGACGGCACCGGTCGGATCCTGGATCACGGAGAAGGTGCCAAAATCACCGGCGGCCACGTCGGTCGTGTCCAGGTTATTCCAGCAGAACTCGCCGACTTCCGGACGACCCGTGGCCGGGTCGCCGTGGGCGGACTTGAACAGGGCGATGACGGCGCCCTGCGGATCGATGCTGATGGCGAACCGGCTGACGTTTGGGATGCCCAGCGGACCGGCAGCGATCTGACCGCCGGCGGCCGTGGCCGTCGCTGCCGCCCAGTCGACGTCGGGCACGGGCACGTCGCCTGTCCAGAACGAAGGCATGCTGGCGGCTTGCACCGGCAGCATCCCGCCGATCTGCTTGTCGCCGATGGGGAGCAGGTGATACGTCATCGTGCCCATGTCGACGGCCTTGACCGTCCAGCCGAGCAGCGCCGTGTAGAACGCCGCGGACTTGGCGACGTCCTTGGATTGCAGCTCGTGCCAGACGAAAGCGCCTGGTGTATAGACGGCGGTCGGGGTTGCCGCGATGGGGTTTTGAGACATGTGGCTACTCCTCGTTTGCCATCATTGGTCGAGCCTTGGCTGGGCACACAGGCAGCACTTTTTTAGTGCGCCAGGGCTTGCTGAGCGACCGGGCAATTTTTTTCGATTGTCCGAAATTACGCCAAGCATACGCCGCCAGTGGCACCGTCAATCGGGCCGCACTGAGTGATTCCTAGCCGGTGCCTGGAGCCCCTCGGCGAGACCAGGATTTTGGCCCCGGCAACCGCCTCAAAGCGCGTTACTGCCAATTCTTCCGCGAACCTTAGCCGTCTGTTAAGAAAGAGTTTGGGGCGTCGGCCCGATAAAGCCCAAAGAGAGAGCGTGTCTGGGAAGGACAACATCATGAGCAACGTGGGACGGGTGACGCAGTCACAGTCGACACCAGCAGGTCCGGGTCCAAAGACCGGGACGGCGCAGGTGGTCCCCAATGCCGGTCTGGTGCCTTTGAGCGCCGTCACGGGCCTGGTGCCGTTGAAGCGTGATGCCATCGTCGTCAGTGCCATCAGCAAAGCCCGTTCGCCGATGACACTCAACGTCAAGCATTTGGAAGCCCAGATCACCACGATCACCGGCATGGCCCCCACGGCCGGCAACAAGGTGCAGCTGTATGTGGATGGTCGCAACGCCTATCCCCAGATCATGAACCTGATCAACAACGCCCAGAAGAGCCTGCACCTCGAGATGTACATCTTCAAAGACGACAAGGCCAGCTGGGACGTGGCCGAAGCCTTGGCTGCCCGGTCCGCCAGCGGCGTCAAGGTGCGGGTCATGGCCGACTGGCAAGGCAGCCCGACGGGCTCCGAGATCTTCGATTTCATGCGTCAGAACGGCGTCGACGTACGCCACTTCACCGCCCAGTCCCTGAAGAACCCGACCCAGGTCGATCACCGCAAGATCATCGTCGCCGATGGCCAAAAGGCGATCACCGGCGGCATGAACATCGCCGACACCTACCGGGAGTCCTGGCATGACGCCATCGTCACCGTCGAAGGCCCGGCGGGGCACGACATGCAGGCCACCTTCCTCG
>JACMPN010000516.1 GCA_014377495.1 Candidatus Sericytochromatia bacterium | reverse complement strand
TCGATGACCAGGCGCAGCTGCCGCAGCGGGCGCTGACCGTGACTCGTCAGGGTGGCGGCGAGATGATAGGTGGCGCCCCGGGGCAGGGGCGTGGCCACCGAAGCCGTCACCGTCAACGCCAATCCCGCCGACTCGGGAGTATCGGCCAGCGTCACCGGGAGGGACCGGGCGGCGATCGACTGGCTGCCGCTGGCGGCACCCGTGCCGGCCGACCCCACGACAGGCTGCATCGGCACGGGCTCGGCGGCATCGGGGTAGGTGGTTTTCCACCAGTAAATGCTGCCCGCCAGAACGAGCAGGGCCAGTTCGAGGCCGAGATAGCGGATGAGGGCGGGACGTTTGTTGGACATACGGCTTAGCGCCTCACGCGGTAGGCTCTCACTCGGATAATTCAGTACGGTCTGCAGGGAGTCTAGCGTGGTCGGCCCTGATCGTCCCGCCCACAGCCAGCCCACGCCGTGCAACCTGCGACAGGCGGGCCAGAGCCGATCCGGCGATTGCGGCAGCAGCCCCGCTCGGAATGGCGTATAACGGACACCATGCCGGAGCGACGGCACCATCATGCGTCCATCGGGGTGTGCCAGAGATGTTGATCACGCGCCTGTTCAAGTTTTCAGCGTCTCATCGCTACTACGACGAGGCCCGCTCGCCTGCCGAGAACTGGGCCCTTTTCGGACCCTGCAGCTATCCCAACGGGCATGGCCACAACTATGTCCTGGAAGTGAGCGTGCGCGGCATCGTCGATCCGACGACGGGGATGATCATCAACCTGAAGGACCTGAAAACCGTGGTCGACCAGGAAGTCACCCAGCGTTATGATCACCGCCATCTGAATCTGGACGTCGACGACTTTGCCGGCACGCAGCCGACCACCGAGCAGGTGGCCGTGGCGATCTGGCAGCGCCTGGTCGCCAAGATGCCCATCGGTGAGCTCGCCCGGATCCGGCTCTGGGAAAACGACGACCTGTACGCCGAGGTTTCGCCCTAATGCGTGTCACCCTGACCCGCATCTACCATTTTGCCGGGTCGCACCGCCTGCACAGCCCCAAGCTGAGTGACGAGGCGAACCGGACCCTGTTCCGGGAATGCAACAATCAGGGCGGTCACGGACACAATTTCTTCCTCCACGTGACGGTGACGGGGCCCATCGACCAACGGACCGGGATGATCGTCAACCTCGGCCCGCTCGATGCGGCGATCCAGGAACAGGTCCTGCGCAAGGTGGATCACCGCTTTTACTCGGCCGAGTATCTGCAATTGAGCGAGGATCCGGCCCATCCGGAACCCTGGATCGCCACGTCCGAAAACATCATCCGGCTGATGTACCCCTGGGTACAGGCAGCGTTGCCACCGGGGGTGACTCTGGTGAGCGTGCGGCTGGATGAAACCGCCTCGAACCGGTTCGAATACGCCGGTGAGCAACCGATGCTGCAAAGCAGCGATCCCCTGGAGTGTGCCCCGTGAGCCAAACCGACACCAGCCAACAACCCGTCGTGATCATCACGGGGGCCAGCCGCGGGATCGGTGCGGCCATCGCCGAGACGCTGAGCGGCATGCAATATCGTGTCGCCCTCGTCGCCCGTTCGATCGGCCCGCTGGATGAGCTGGCCTCCCGGCTGCCCAACGCCCTCGCCGTGCCGGGCGATTTGACGAACGAATCGGACGTCGCCCGTGTCATCAGCGATGTCCTGGCCAAGTGGGGCCGGATCGACGTGCTGATCAACAATGCCGGCTCGGCGATCGTCCGCAGCGTGCAAAGCGCCACACGGGCGGATTACGACGCCATGATGAACGGGAACTTCCTGAGCACGTTCCTGATGACCCGGGGTGTGCTGCCGGCAATGTCGGCCCAGGGCAAGGGACACATCCTGAATATGGCCTCGATCGCCGCCAAACGGACGTTTCCCAACTGGAGTCTGTACTGCGCCAGTAAATTCGCGATGATCGGCTTCAGCCAGGCCCTGGCCCAGGAAGTCCGGCCCCTGGGCATCCAGGTGACGGACCTCTATCCGGGGAGTGTCGACTCGCCCCTGTGGGACGGCATGGGCATGGATGCGATGCGGGCAGCCATGCTGCAGCCTGCGGATGTGGCCGAAATGGTCGCCTACACGCCCACCCAGTCGAAGCGGGCCCGGATCGCCGAGATCGTCCTGGAGCCCTCGGGCGGCGACCTCTAGGGACTGATCTGGGAGCACTGCGCCTCGACCGGTCGGAATCCGTGCGGCGCAGGCCCGCCGTCACACCCGTTTGCGCCCGATGTAGGCGATCCGCTCGGTCTGGTCCGTGGCGGGATACGCCTCGCCCCAATGCAGCGCCTCGCAGTCGACGAAGCCGGCCG
>JACMPN010000515.1 GCA_014377495.1 Candidatus Sericytochromatia bacterium | reverse complement strand
CCCTTGGACCATTATTCCTACTTGGCGATCAAGGTTTCTGATGATCAGGCACTTGTCCGGATAGCACCTGATCTTTATTGAATGCCCCGCAAGGGCGCTACAAGCAGCGATTCCCCGACATCCAGCTGGCTCTGTGCGCCATGATTCATGCAACCCATCAGGGTGCCGGATTATTCGGGAAACCCACACAACGAAATTTACTGTCGATTTACCGATCACAATGCCGCAATAGGCGCGCTAGAAAGCAAATCATGTCAAAAAATTCCTCCTCCCCCACCTGGGGTGTCACGCTCCTCCTCTGTTTCTTCCTGGGCGGTCTTGGCGCTCACCGGTTCTACGTTGGCAAAAAGGGCAGTGGCGTTGCCCAATTGTTGACCTTCGGCGGCCTTGGCATCTGGACCCTCATCGATCTGGTCATGATCCTCATGGGCAAATTCCAGGACGCCGATGGCAACGCGATCACCAAAGGCTAGTTAGACGCAGCGACAAACGCACCCGTCGCATACGGGAAGCCTCCGGCAGGACCGGGCCATTGGCCTGTCCCACCGGAGGCTTCCTGAGTCTCTGTCACCGTGTCCGGGTCGCAGGGTGATGCGGCGCCAGGCTAGCATGGCAATCTGAGTTGACTTGCCATCGAAAGGCCCGTGGTACCCCGCTTGAAGCCAGACCTGATCGAGGCCGTTGTCGAACAGCCACGTGGCAGCTTCATCAAACGCGGGACCGATGGCCGCATCGCCATTTTCTCGCCGGTGCCCTGCCCCTACAACTACGGCTGTTTGCCGGCGACGACGGCCGACGACGGCGACCCGATCGATGCCATCGTGCTCGGTCCCCGGCTGCCGGTCGGGACCCGCGTACACCTGCCACTGGTCGCCTGGGTGGAATTCATCGACGATGGCGTGCGTGACTACAAGCTCGTCCTCAGCCAGGCGCCCCTCAACAGAGGCGAGGAACGGGGCTTGATCCGGTTCTTTCGGCTGTACGTGATCCTCAAGCGGGTGGTGGCCATGATGACCGGAAGACGGGGAGCCACAACCTTTGTGGGTGTCCACAGAGACCTCGCCAATCTACGGAAAGCCTTACCGGCAGCCTTCCGCAACTTGGGCCCCTGATCCGTACCGGTGCCGGTCACGTCGAACCCTCCCAACCCCAAGAGTGGACTGCGCCCTGCTCGTCAACTCTCCGCCAGCGCCTCCTGCCAGGCATCGAACCCCCCGGGGAACTCCGACACGTTCGTAAAGCCGGCCCGGGCGAGGATGCTCCCGGCGGCAGACGACCGGTATCCCGACGCGCAATGCACGATCAGCTGGCCGTCCCGCGGCAACGAAGCCAGTTGGGCTTCCAGCTTGGGCAGAGGAATATTCCGGCTGCCGGGAATGTGAGCCTCGCGCCACTCACCCTCGCCGCGCACGTCCAGCACGACGGGCGGTGTGGCCAAGTCCAGGGCCCGGACCAGGTCGGCCTGCGAGATGCGGCTGGTGACCCGCACAAGATCCGGACGTTCCGTCACGGCAGCCATGCCGCCGTCCAGATAACCGGCCACGCTGTCGTAGCCGATCCGCCCCAACCGCAGGGCCGCTTCCCGCTCGGCTTCCGGATCGGCGATCAGGACGATGGCCCGCTCCTTGTCGAGGACGTTGCCGGCCCAGCTGGCGAACTTGCCGGCCAGCCCGAGGTTGAGACTGTCGGCCAGATGGCCGAGCGCATAGTCATCGGACTCCCGCACGTCCACCACCTGCGCACCGGCATTCTGCAGGCGCAGGACGTCCTCGAGGCGCAGGGGCCGCAGGCCTTTGGCCAGAGACTCGTCGAGGGTGGGGCGCTCTTTCCGGTTCATCACGGCGTCATGGGCAAAATAGGCGGGGGCTTCGCTTTGATTGGCGGTCACCGCCTCGATGAACGCCGCCTTGCTCATGGGCTGCAGGGCGTAGTTGAGCTGCTTCTGGGCCCCGATGGTCGAGACGGTGTCTTTGCTGAGGTTTTTGCCGCAGGAGGAGCCGGCACCATGGGCCGGATAGACCAGGGTCTCGTCGGGCAGGGTCATCAGCTGGGTCCGCAGCGACTCGTAGAGCAGGCCCGCCAAGGCGTCGGCCGTGACCCCCACCGAGGCCATCAGATCCGGCCGGCCCACGTCGCCGATGAACAGGGTGTCGCCCGTGAGGACGGCATGGGGCTTGTCTGGCGCGACCGCCTGGTCGTAGACGACGATCGAGATCCCTTCCGGCGTGTGACCGGGAGTGGCGAGGACCTGCAGCCGGACCGCACCGATATCCAGGCACTGCCGGTCGGCGAGCGGCGTGAAGGGGTATTCCGCCTGGGCTGTCTCACCGAGATAGATCGTGGCGCCGGTCCGCTGGCGCAGTTCGAGGTGGCCGGCGACGAAATCGGCGTGGAAATGCGTGAGAAAGATGCCCTCGACCGTCAGGTGCGCCACGGCGGCATCCTGCAGGTACTGGTCGACGTCCCGTTGGGGATCGACCACGACCGCCCGACCACTCGCCTCATCGGCGATCAGATAGGAGGCATGGGCCAGACAGCCAAGATAGTACTGCTTCAGGATCATCCGGTCCCCCCCTCGTCAGCCCCGCCACGATCATCGATCGACGGCTGTTTTCTCCATAGTAAATGATCAGTCACCTCCCTTGATGGGCCGGCCGAGCTGCCAGACGGCGGAAGGTGCCGCAACCTGCCAGCCCGTGACCCCGGCACCTCGCAGGTGGGTGCTCTTGCACTACCCACAGGCTCTTGATTTATTTATGACACATGAGCCGAATGTCTTCATAATTACGAGCCTATATGCGCTTAGACGTTTGGTCCGGTACATCAAGTGAAGGTGATGTCGAAGGTGTGTTCAATTGGACGTCACAGCAGTTCACGCTGCGGCTCAACCTGCACCCGGCCGCCAGCCCTGCTACCATCCTGGCCTCACCGGGTTTGTCGCGTCATCGGCAAAATATCTAGCAAGGTTTCCGTCCAGTCGGCCATAACCTATTTAAGAGCAGCTTATGTTGAACTTAAGGAGCCCACCGACATGCCCATGATCACCGAGGCCACGACCAAGACGGCCACGTCGTTCATGCCGTCGGCCAGGAGCGAGGCGGGTGCCAGCATCGTCGCCCGTTACCACCTCCCCGGTTTTGCCCACGCCACCGACGACACCCTCAACGGGCGCCTGACCGCCCTGATGACCAAGTGCAGCGCCGGCATCCTCTCCAACAAAGACTCCCGGGTGGCACGTCACACCCAGGCCCAACAGCAGGTGCTCGCCAACCGCGGGATCCTCTGATCCCCGAGCCCGGTCGCTTGAGAGTGCGAAGGGCTTGGCCTCTGCCAACAAACACCCCGGTGCCATCCGATTGGCAGACCGGGGTGTTTTGCTATGGCCATGCGGCGGGGCGATTGGTGAAGGAAGGTGCGCCAGCAGCCAATCCTAGCGGGGACGGACGGCGATGGTACACCGTGAGACACACACCAGGGCCCCGCCCTCGTCCCGCAGCTTGATGTCCCAGAGCTGCGAGGTGCGCCCGATGTGCAGCGGCACCGCCTCGCCGGTGATGATGCCCTCGCTGCGGGAGCGCAGGTGGTTGGCATTGATCTCCAACCCGACGGGCAGGGACGTCTCCAGATCCACATGGAGCATGGCCCCGAAGCTGGCCAGGGTCTCGGCAAAGGCCACCGATGCCCCGCCGTGGAGGATGCCCATCGGCTGATGCACCTTGGGGGTGATCGGCATGGTACCGACGACGCGCTCCTTGGTGTACACCTGGATCGTGATCCCGAACGTGCTCATCAGGGTCTCACCCAGGCCCTCCATCCAGGCCAGGATGGCTGCGGGGTCCGTCATAGCTGCCTCCAGTGCGGTTCGGTCGCAAATCTAGGACGATCGTACTAATCCGGGCATGACGTTGTCAACACGGCGTGGCCCCCGTAACCGATCAGGTTGCATCGATGATGACCGGCGGAGACCGCAACAAAGAGACGAGGTATTCGTCGTTCACCGTCTCGACGAGCGACTGAGTCCCGTCAATAATGTCGGTTTTCAGATCCCAATGGGCGTAGAAATGGGGGGTGCGGTCACCCTGAAGTGAAGAGGCCAAGCGCCACGGCCAATGGGGAAAAAGCCGACGAACCCCAGAGCATCTGCGCCGTCCGGCTAATCCCGGGCTGCCGCAGCCAAGGCGGCCGCATCCTCGCCGATTGCCGCCCGGTAGGCCGCCAGGGACCGGTGGAAATCGAGCAGGGCGTCGATCTCCCGGATGGCGGCATCCGCCGTGGCCTGTTCCCGCAGGTTGACGATGAACAGCGTGCTGTCCCCCAGGAGGAACTTGGTGCGTTCCGCCACCTCGACCTTGTTGGCCAAACCCAGCTCAGTCCGGGCCACGGCGACCCGTTGCCGGGCGGCATCCAGGGCGGAGACGGCATCCTGGACATCCGCCCGGATGCGGTCCCGGGCAAACTCCGTCTGGGCCTCCAGACGGGTGATCAGCGCCTTGGCGTTGTCTGCCCTGCCGGTGGCCACCCGGGTCTGCAGGGGCACGTCGAGGAGGATGGTCGCCTCCAGCACCGTGGGCAACCGCGTCTTGCTGCCGGCACCCACGTCCTGGGACGCCGCCAGGGTGAAATCGATGCCGGGCGCCAGCTGATTTTGGGCCCAGCTCAGCTCGATGCCGGCTTGGTCCTTCTGCATATCGAATCGCCGAGCCTCGGGCCGGGCGCCCACGGCGGTGGCGAGATCCTGGGACAGGCGCGCCGCCGACAGGACGACGGGCTCCGGAAAGCCCCCCGGCAGCCGTTCCGGCGCCGTCAGGACGGGCGCTCCTGCCGTATCCCGCACGTAGAGCGACAGTTCGATGGTGCTTTGCTGGAGGCTCCGCTCGGCCGCCACCACCTGTGCCTGGCGCTGGGCGAGGGCCCGGGCGTTTTCCACCCGTTCGATGGCAGCGACCTGCCCGGCCGTCACCAGAGCGCCCAGATCCCGGTCCCGCCGCTGAGCGAGGGCATAAAGCTTGCGCACGACTTGCTGCCGCCGTCCGGCCGCCACCCAGTCCCAATAGCGCTGGGCAGCCGTGCGGCTCAGCTCCAGCCGCTGCTGCAGGACCGTCAGGTCGGCGACGGACAGCCCCACCTCGGCCCGGGCCAGGTTGGCCCGCCGCCGGTCAATGGGCCCGTTGCGCCAGAGGGGCACTTTGACGCCGGCCCGCCACTCGCCGAGGTCGTTGGTGACCAGTTTGCCGTCATAATCAGCGAAGGATCCGGCCCCGAGGCGGTAACCCGCGAACACGGACGTTCCCCAGAGGGTCGTCGGCTGCTCGATGACGGAGTCGATGCGCAGCTGCTGGTAGTAGCCCAGGGGTACGCCCGCCGTCCGGGTCTGCCAGCCGATATCAAAGGCGCCTTGGGCGGAGAGAAGGTCCGTGCGGGCCAGCTCCCGCTCCACTTCTGCGGCCCGCAACAATGGCAGGCGGCGGTCCATCTGGGCGAGGACCTCGTCGAGGGCCAACGTGTCGGCCGCGGCGGGCAGACCGGCCAGCACCAGTCCGCAGACCAGGCCAGCCACCCACGTCAGGCGGCCGCTCATCTCCGCTTCACCGGCCCGAGGGCGGCGGGCTCCTTGGTCCTGCCATCGCCCGCATCCTGGCTCACCGTCGGCGGAAAGCCGTTGAACTGGCGCCAGAGCTCATAAATCAGCCGTACCCGGTCCAGCATGATCCAGCCCTGGGCCCGGATGCCCTGGCGCAGATAGCGGCTTTCCGGCCACGGTTCGCCATCCGGCACGATCAGCACCCGGAACATCCCTTTGTTGTTATCGGCAGCATCCACCAGGGCCACCCTTCCCCCGAAAGTGCCCACGGCCACCAGGGGCCAGCCGGAGAACTGCACCGCCGGCCAGCCTTCGAACTGCAGCCGGGCCAGCCGGCCCTCGCGCAGCAGAGGCACGTCATTGCCGCTGATCCACAGCTCCACGGCCCGGGCGTCGGTATCCGGGACGAGGACGGCGATGGGATCACCGGCCTTGACCATTTCCGCGCCCTGATTGACCGACAGGCGCAGAATCGTGCCGTCCCGGGGGGCGGTGATTTCCTGGGACTGCTGCCGGCGCAGACGCACCGCCAGGCGGGCGATTTCCGCCTTGGTGTTGGCGATTTCCGCCTGCGCCACGGCTGTGTCGGCTTGGGCGGCCTCGATGGCCGCGCTGGTGTCCGCCCCCAGGCGCAGCTGATCGGCCTGCAGGGAGGAGACCTCCCGCACGGCCGCTTCCAGCATCGCCTGCATCCTGGCCACTTCCGTGCGGGTCCGGGCATCGTCCAGCATGGCGAGGTCCAGGGTCCGGTTTGCGGCCAGACCTTCCCGGTTGAGCGCCTGCTGGCGCTGCAAATTCACCTTGGCCGTGCGGTCGGCGGCTATGGCGGCTTCGACGGCCCGGCGGGCAGCCATCGTCCGTTGCTCTGCCATCTGGATGCGCTCGCCGGCACCGCTGATGGCGTTGCCGCGAGCGGTCTGCAGGGATCTGCCGCGGGCGACCACGGCGCCTGACCGGGCCTGGGCGGCGACCAGGCGCTCCTGCAGGGCGTCCCGCTCCTGGCCGAGCCGCATCAGGATGGTCGGGTCATTGTCGTTGATGGTGGCGATCCGATCGCCCTTGCGGACCCGGCTGCCCTCCTGCACGTGCCAATCTTGCAGGCGCCCCTCCAACGGGGCCTCGATCGTCTGCTGCCGCTCCAGAGGGGCATAGGCGATAATCCTGCCGCTGCCGACCGCCGTCTGTTGCCAGGGGGTGACGATCAGGCCGACCAGCGACACGACCAGCAGCCCGCTGAGGACCCGGGCCAGGGTGCGGGCGGAGTCCGGGGTGCGCACGAGCCGGAAGGACGGCAGGTCAGCGAAATGGCTGCGACTGGCCGGGGCGGCCCTGAGGGCCAGGCCGGCGGCGGCCGGGGCCGGAGCCGGAGCCGGAGCCGGAGCCGGAGCCGGAGCCGCGGGGATCAGCGTCGATTCGTCTGCCATCGTCAAGACCCTCCCAGGTCGAACTGCCGCACGAGCCTGACCGTGCCACCCTCCAGGGCGTAAACCGTGTCACAGTAGGCCATGACATCCTCACGCTGGGTGACGATCAGCAGAGTCCAGGGGTTGTCGGGCAGGCACAGGGTGGCCAGCAGCATCTGCCGGGCGGCGGTGCCGAGCACGTCGAGGGTCTCGTCAAGGACCAGCAGGCGGGGTTGGGACACGATGGCCCGGGCGACCATCAGGCGGAGGGCCTGATCATTGGTCAACGGGGCGCCGCCCGTCTTCACCAGGGTCTGCAGGCCGTCGGGCAGCTCCAGGGCGACCTGCAGGAGGTCCACGGCCGCCAGGGCCTGACGGATCTCCGCCGGGGCGGCATCCGGTCGTCCCACACTGACGTTTCCGGCGATGGTGCCGCCGAAAATCTCCACGTCCCGAACGACGGCCACCCGCCCACGCATCTCGCCCAGATCGAGCTCCCGGGTATCGCGGCCATCCAGCTCCACGGCCCCCGCCGACGGAACCCCAAAGCCCGTGAGCACGTCGATGAGGGGACGCAGCCCACTGCCCGTGTTCACCGTCAGGGCGACGCGGCTGCCGGCCTGCAGGAACATGTCCGCATCCCGCACGGCGACGCCCTCGCCCTTGCTGACGATGGTCACCTGGCGAAGTGCGACCACTGCGGCGGCGGTATCAGGCATCTCGACGCCCCCGAACCGGTCGAGGGGCAGATCCACCAGCGAGCCCAGCTTATCGACGGCGGCCAGCAGATCGTAGAGCATTTCCAAATGCTTGCTCAGCTTGGCGAAACCCTCCACCACCTTGGTCACCACGAGTTCGGCGGCGACGAGTTGTCCGAGGGTCAGCTGGCGTTCGATGACGAGCCAGCCGCCCAGGCCGAGCAGCACGGCGCTGGCCAGGACCTGCAGGCCGAGTGACCCGATCAGCTGCCGGCGAAAGACCCGATAGTGCTTGTCACGGGCGGACAGGTACGTGCGCACCAGAGACTCGGACTGCTGCAGGGCGTAGTGCGAGGCGCTGACGGACTTGAAGGCCAGCGGATGCCGGGCGAGTTCCTCAAGCCAGCCGGCCACGGCGTATTTCGCATGCGATTCCTTGATGCTGGTGACGATGGCATTGCGGCCGAGGCCGACGAGGATGATGGCGATGCCGATGACCAGCACCACGTCGAAGGCCAGCAACAACGGGTGATAAAAGGCGAGCAGCACCATGCCGATCAGCGTCGTCAGCACGACGCCCAGCCCGTCAAGCAGTAGGCCGGAGGCGGCTTTCTGCAGGGTCAGCACGTCGAAAAACCGGTTTACCATTTCCGGGCCATGGTACTTGCCGTATCCGCCCAGTGCGACTCTGGGCAGGCGGTAGGCCAGATCGATCGCCGTGCGCACAAACAGGCGTCGCTGCAGCATTTCGACGACGTGGGTCTGGATGACGCGCAAGCCGGCCGCCGCCCCCAGAGCGAGCAGCACGACGAGAGTCAGCACGACGAGCGGCTGCAGCAGGGCCCCGAAGGCCACCGTATTGACGAGGGACTGCACGGTCAGGGGCACGACGAGGGAGAGGATGCCAATCGCCACGGCATAGGCAGTGACGACGGCGATGTCCCCGACCTCCGTGCGCACCAGGGCCAGCAACCGCCCCATGGCCGACCCGTCGCCGGGATCCCGCAGGGGTGCGAGGGGAAAGACCGGCTCGGCAATCAGCCAGAGCCAAGCGGCATCGGGCCCACCGCCAAGTTGCCCGACCAGATCATCGACACTGATCCAGTACTCCCGATCGTCCTCCAGGTTCCGCAGGCGCACGGACTGGCCGCGCCGCTGCAGGATCGCCACCCAGCTCCCGGCGATATCCCCGCCGCTGGCGACCGTCAGCCAGGGTGCGGCGGGATTGGCGCTGGTCATCGCCTCGGCCAGGGTGCGCCGGACGCCGTGGACGCCCAGACCCACCGTCGCCCCCACCCGCCGCAGGATCTCGATCCACTCAGCCAAGGTCCGGCTGTGACCTGTCTCCAGGGCCTTGCGCAGGGCCGTGTCGGCCACCGCCAAGTCAAGGTCGAGGCTGCAGTCGGCGGACAGGCTGACCAGGACGTGCAGCAACCGGTCCGGGGACATGGCCACAGCAGGGAGCGGATCCGATTCGAAAAGCGGGGATGCGAGCATGAGGGGGCGTTGGATCCTGTTCAGTAAGGCGCAGACTCCCCCGCAGTATAGCAGTCGACATCGTCCCACCGTAAAAGGGGCGAAAGACGGCGCTGACGCAGGCGAGAGGGCCGTTGCCCTACTGATACGTTTTGCGGCGAAACACGTCAGTTTGCCGCGAACTGACCCGATCCAGGAAAAGCTTGCCATCCAGATGGTCAATCTCGTGGAGAATGGCCCGTGCTTCAAAGGCATCGGCCTCGATCACCCGCTCACCGTCTAGCGTCAGGGCGGAGACGACGATCTGGGTGGCCCGAGTGATATTCGCTGTGAAATCCGGCACGCTCAGGCAGCCTTCCCGGGCGACTTCGGCCCCATCGGCCCGGATCACTTCCGGGTTGAAGAGGATGAGCAGGCCATGGCAGGAGCGGGCTTTTTTGTGGCCGCTGACGTCGACGATGACGGCCCGCCAGGGCTCGCCGATCTGCGGTGCCGCCAACCCGACACAGCCCGGAAACGAACGCATCGTATCGAACAGGTCAATGGCCAGTGCCTTGGTCTCGGCGGCATTACCCTCCCAGCGGGAGGCGACGTTTTTCAGCCGGGGATCCGGCACCTCGATGACTTCCCGGATGGGCATGTCAGAGGGCGTCCTGCTCGATGTCCCGCAACGTGATCTCCACGTCGAAATGCTCACCCAGGTCCCGCACGGCGGTCTGCAGGGCAGTCATGTCCTGACCGGCGGGCACGGCGATCTCGACGAGGGCGACGTACAGCGGCGTGCGGCGGCCGATCAGGCGACTCTGCAGGTCTGTGATATCGATCTGGCGCTCGGCGAGGAACTGGGCGATGTCCCGGACGATGCCGGGACGGTCGGCACCATAAACCGAAAGCAGGTGGTTCGCCTCGGGACCGGCCTCGGCCAGCGTCACCGGTCCGACGGTGACCGTCACGCCCAAGGGGGCTGCATGCTTGCGGATCGCTTCCGCCAACGCATCGGCACTCAGCGACTCCGGCCCGGAGACGACGACCATCATGGCGAAATGGCCCCGCAGGATCGTCGAACTGGAATCTTCGAGGTTGCAGCCCAGATCGGCCAATGGCGTCGTCACTGCCGCCACGATCCCCGGCCGGTCGGAACCCACTGCCGTCACCATAAACTGCGCCACATCGTTCCCCTTTGTCACGTGCAAACTAGCGGCGGCACTGTAACAGGAATGCCCCGCCGTGTGTCGGTTGGTCCCTTGTCGGCCGGACAGGAGGGTCACCT
>JACMPN010000514.1 GCA_014377495.1 Candidatus Sericytochromatia bacterium | reverse complement strand
TTCGGCGCAGGATTCCTGGAAGTTTCCGAAGTCAGCCGCCGCCACAGCGAGACCAAGGGCGTCACCCTCTGTGATGCCGCCATCTGGACGGAGCCGGACGATCTGCTGGCCATGACGCTCAGTGCCGGCTACCAACCCCAGCTCCTCATCCTCGTCGGGGCGGAAGCGGAGATCCAGACCCGGCTCGATGCCATGGCGGATCAGACAATCCCCCTGGCCATCCTCGATCTGCCGATCAGTCCCCAACGGCTGACCGTGACCCTGCAAAACTACCTGGAGCTTGCCGCCATGCGCCAGCGCCTGTTGGATAGCGGTAAACAGACTGCCCGCTTCCAGTACGAGCTGAACGAACTGGTCGAGATTGCCCGGGCCATCGCCTCGGAGCGGGACATCAGCAAGTTGCTCGGCCTGATCCTGGAAAAGAGCCGCTACATCACGGCGGCCGATGCGGGCAGCGTCTACATCGTCGAAGGCCTGGACCTGCCGCCGGAAGAGCGGACCCTGCGTTTCACGATCTCACAGAATGATTCTCTGGACATCGATTTTCGCCAGTTCACCCTCAAAGACGACAACCGTTCGATCGTCGGCCATGCCGTCCTGAACCGCACGGTCGTCAACATCCCGGATCTGTACCGGCTGGACGAGCCGGAGAACAACCCTTGGGGCTTCCGCCACGACAAGCAGTTCGACCAGAAGATCGGCTATCAGGGTCACTCGATGTTGACCGTGCCGATGATGAACCAGAATGACGACGTCATCGGTGTCATCCAGCTGATTAACCGCAAACGGGACGGCGTGCGCAGGCTCAAGACCCTGACCGATTTTCAGGATCAGGTGATCCCCTTCGATCACCGCTCGGAAGAATTGGCCCGCACGTTGGCCTCCCAGGCCG
Source organism: Candidatus Sericytochromatia bacterium (assembly GCA_014377495.1). Taxonomy (GTDB): domain Bacteria; phylum Cyanobacteriota; class Sericytochromatia; order JACMPN01; family JACMPN01; genus JACMPN01. The sequence continues at coordinate 3,173 of JACMPN010000514.1, read as the reverse complement.
GGATTTCGCTGGAAAACACCCTCCTTTACGAAGACATCACGCGCCTCTTCGAAAGCTTCGTCAACGCCGCCGTCTCGGCCATCGAAGTCCGTGACCCGACGACGTCGGGCCATTCGCAACGGGTCGCCACCCTCACCTGCGAGCTGGCCAAGACGATCGATCAGTTGAGCGACGGCCAGTATGCCCAGGTGAACTTCAGCCGCGACGACCTGAAGGAGATCCAGTACGCCGGCCTGCTGCATGATTTCGGCAAGGTCGGAGTCCGGGAGCAGGTGCTGCTGAAATCCAAGAAACTCCTCGATTCGACTCTCGAGGTGATCAAGCACCGGTTCGATTTCATCCGCATGGCCACCGAGACCGAGATGCTGCGCCGGCAGATGGACCTGATCACACGCGAGGGGGCCACGCCGTCGGACGAGCGCCTCCTGGGCCTGATCGCCGAGTCGGATCGGCGGCTGGCCGAGCTGGACGAGATCCTGGCCTTTATCGTGCAGGCGAACGAGCCATCTGTGTTGGCCCAAGGGGGCTTTGAGCAGCTGCACGAAATCGCCGCCCGCAGCTACGTCAACGTGCAGGGCGAGCGGCGGCCTTTCCTGTCGACCGAGGAAGTACTGGCACTGAGCGTCGAGCGGGGTTCCCTGACCAAAGGGGAGCGGGTGGAGATCGAGCGCCACGTCGTGCACACGATCGCCTTCCTGGAAAACATCCCCTGGGGCCGCAAGTTCCGCAATGTGCCGGCCATCGCCGGGGCGCACCACGAAAAGCTGGACGGGACGGGTTACCCCTATGGCCTGCCTGCCGAATCGATCCGCATCGAATCCCGGATGATGTCGATTGCCGACATTTTCGATGCCCTGACTGCCTCGGATCGCCCCTACAAATCGGCGGTGCCGCTGCCCAAGGCGCTCGACATCATCGGCTACGAAGTCAAAGCGGGCAAATGCGACGCTGACCTGTACCGCATTTTCCTCGAGGCCAAGCCGTGGACCAGCATCCTGCCTGATTCCTGACGGCCTGCAGTGAGCATTGCGGTTGGCCGCAGCCGCAGGGTGCCGTGCCCTGCTCCGCCGTGGATGCTGGTACACTGGACCGACTGCCGCAGACGGGCGTGAGCGCAGTCACCGGTGCCGAAAGTGTATTTTCGGGTTTCCCGCACCGGCGTGACGTTTCGAAATGTTGACTGCGGCGCTCCGCCACTGACTGTGCGGGAGCCGGGACGAACCGGTGGCCGCCATACAGGCCCCGACCGGACGAGCCGTTGGCGGTGTCCGCCCGGTCATTGCGATATCCCATCATTCAAGAGGTAATCCGCACATGCATGCTTCCGCACATGGTCAGGGCGGTCTGCGTCTGGCAGCGATCACCGGACTCGATACGGCCGTCGTGGCCTGGGACGTCCCCGAGCCCGCCTCGCGGGGCGGCCTGCAGGGGTTCACAGCCTTTCTGGTCGACTCCCAGAAAGGCAAGGGCTGGTTCCTGAAAAACCACCGGGACAACGGCTCCAGCCACCGCTGCCCGATCCAGCGCTTTCGCTGGACAATCTATGGCCTGCGGCCCGGTGCGGGTTACACGCTTTACGTCTGGCCCGTCTTTGAGGGCACGGGGCCCGTCCCCATCGAGGGGCCTTCCTCTGACCGTCGGGGGCCGATGCCCACCGAAGCCTCCCTGGCCCGCGCCGGCCGGTTGGAGTTCCGCACGGAAACCAACGACCAGCGTCTGATCCAGATCCAGACCAACCGCGGCACTTACGCCATGCCCAGCCCGCCCCGTCTGGCCGGCAACGAGGGCGAAGAGGGTGAGCGGCGCTTCCTAGGTCGGGGCCTGGAAGAGTTCATTGCCGGTTTCGTCGTCTTTGCCGGTAGCGACGACCGGGAGCCCAGCATCCTTGCCCATGCGGTCGACGAGCCCGTCATCGGTGAGGCGATCAGCAGCATCAAGCACATGCGGCTGCTCGTCGACGAGCATGCCCCTGCCAACGACGGTTCGGATGTCCTCAAACAGATGCGCAAGGTGCGTCGCAAGGCGTTCCAGGTCCGCACCAAGCAGGACACCACCTATTTCAGCACCCAGAACGCCGTGATCGCCCGGGGCGAGTCGGGCAATCCCGTGGCCGTGCTGATCAGCAGTGCCGATTTCAGTGCAGAGGGGATCTATGCCCAGGCCAACCACGCCATGGTCATCGCCGATCCGGGTGTCGCGGCGGCGTTTCAGGAGCGTTTCGACGCCCTCTGGGGACCGGATGATGCCCCGGGTGTCAGTGACCGCAAAGCCGTGAAAGCCAGCGCCGCCAGCAAGGGCTTCATTGAACTCGATGTCCAGGATGGCGATGAGACAGTACCCGTCGCATTGACCTTCGCCCCCCACACCTGGTCCCCACGGGCCAAGTCCGGCATGGATTTCAACCGGGTGGCGGCGATGATCGGCGAGGCCAGGCACGGCGTGTTTTTCGCCCAGAGCCTGCTCGATGACGTCGTCATCAGCAAGGCGCTCAAGGATGCCGCCGGCCGTGGCGTGCCCGTCTACGGGCTCATCGACCGGGTCAACGATTCTACCGATCCGGACACGATCGGTTTCGTCAGCCCGGCCACGATCGACCGCACCGATGCGGCGACCCTCACGGAGACTGCCGCCCTGGCACCAGAGGGGTTCCCGGCATGGAGCGGGACCCCCGAGGTACGGGTCCACCATCAGGTGATGGTCATCGATCCCGGCACGCCCGAGGCCGTGACGATCAGCAGTTCCGGTGCCTTCACGGCGGCCGCCTCCAAGCTGGACGACAACCACCTGCTCATCATCCGCAACCAGCGGGTGGCGGACATCTTTTTTGCCGAGATCATCCGGCTCTACGACACGTACCGCTACCGCTACCTGATTGGTCCGGACGGTGGGGCGCACAATGCCCGCCGGCCCAAGCCCTGGTGGCAGCATGCCTACGAAGGGCCCGGCATCCCCGCCCGCGAGCAGTTCCTGCCGCTGGCCAAGGAGCAGCGTCCCGGGGCCGGTCTGTCCGGTCGCGAGCGGCGGGCGGCGATCCGCAAAAAGTACACCGTGATGGTGGCGGGCCTCGCCGCCGCTGCCACCGCCGACAAGTAGGTCCGTCTCACACGAAGGGCCCGGACCTGTCCAGGACCGGGCCCTTCGTGTGATGGCGGATCGCGGACAGATCGACCACT
>JACMPN010000050.1 GCA_014377495.1 Candidatus Sericytochromatia bacterium | reverse complement strand
TCACCCCGTTGGCGATGGCGACTGGTGTCGGCACGGCGACCGCCACGGTCTGCATGTCTCGCGACGCCTCATAGGTCATGTAGCGGGTGATTTCCTTGATGCGGCTGCGAAAGCGGATACTCGGCGTATCGCGGTGCCGCAGTTCGGCCAGGCCGTGTTGAATGAGGGGGTGGTTGCAGATCGTCACGCCGGCAGGGTCGTAGTTACGGCCTTTGACCGGGGCGGTCTGGGTATCCGAGGTCATGCTGCCTCCACTTTCCCGAGTGCCGGGATGTCACCGAAAGAGCCCTGAGGGCCGCCGTCAGTGTACAGGAGAACCTACTCCTCGATAGCGGTCGGGACGTCGATCACCAGCGTGTCGGTCTCAATCGCCGTGTCGATCTTGCGCTCGCCGACGTCCCGCGCCCGGGAGCGCAGCAGGAGTTCGAGGTGGACACTGGCCAGGTTGATCGTGTCTTCCAGGTTGTATTCGAGGAGTTTCCAGCAGGCCGGGTAGTTTTGCTTCTCGTTGTAGAGGTACCAGAGGAACTGGGCATCCGAGCCGTCCATGTCCGTCAGCCGGCGCGGGATGTCGAGCTGGATCTCGACTTTTTTGAGGCCGCCAAAAAATCCCAGGCGTTGGGACTCCCAGAGCAGGTCGATGTGGGGCACGGGTACGACGAAGCCGGTCTGGGCCGCAATCGCTGGCAGGTCAAAATTGCCACCATTATAGGTATAGAGACAGGCGATGCCCTCGAAAAGGGGGACGAGGTTTTCGGCGGTGATTGCCGTACCGACCAGTTGGACGACCCCCATGTCGGGGCGATAGAGCCCGACGATGGTCAGGGCGCCGGAGCCGTCGGCCTCGGTGTCGAGATAGGCGTACGTCTGCCGATCGGTCAAAAAACGGTCAGGGTGGCGGTCGCTGCGGACGATGTCCGGGACGGGCTCGTGGACAAACTCGGCGTCAAACTCCGGGACCCGCTCGACAAACGAGCCGGCGTGGGGCTCCAGGCCGGATACCCGCTCGAGCCGGTAGTTGCGCCAGCCGTCGGCATGACGGTCATATCCGAGCAACACTCCGACGCCCCGAGCGCTCACCCATATCTGATAGGGCTCGACGATGCGGGGTCGGCGATCTCGCCTTTTGCTGGAAGCGTATAGGAACGCGACCAGTTGGCGATCTCGAATGGCTGTTTCTAAAATAGCGGTAACCATGTCTGCCGACTAATCGTAACACGGCCCGGTGCCCTGTGTGCGGGGCTTTACGGCGCCAAGCCGGTCTGGCATAGTGCCCTTGACTACCGCCATCCCCCCGACAGCGCCCCTGTCGAATGTCCCGAGGACGGTCTTTGTGGAATATCTAGGCACTCTCCCCGGGGCCGACCTCCTGATGATCCTGCCGAGGCTGGTCAGCCAGGGCAAAGTGTCCGGGGCGATCGTCGTCGAAAAAGTGAATGGCGAGGTCACCCACAAGTTGATCATGCGCGAGGGCTCGCTCGTGTATGCGGCGAGCTCGCAGCAGCGGGAACGTTTCGGCGACCTGCTCCTCAAGCGGAAGCACATCACCGCCGAGCAACTCGATGCCGCCCTCGTCCGTCAAAAGGAAACCGGCGGCAAGGTCCCGCTGGGCAAGCTGCTGGTCGAGATGACCCTGATCACGGCCGACCTCATCCCGCATCTGCTCTTTCACCAGCTGGAAATGATCCTCTATGAGACGCTTGTCTGGCCCGAGGCCCGTTTTGAGTTCCAGGCCGGGTTGCAGGACTCCCAGACGGACTTCGTCGTCCCGATTCACACGGAGTTCATCGGTGGTCAGTTGATGACTGATATGGCCTTCGGCAAAGCGCACAGCATGCGGATGGTTCTCCAGGAAGCCCAGGAATCTCTGCCCCGGCTGCTCAAGGTGCGGCAGTTCCTGCCGGATCCTTTGGAAGCACCGAGCCGCACCCAGGGTTCGGGCAAGATCCTGCTCAATGAGGCCCAGCGCACGGTGCTGGCCATGATTGATGGTCAGCGCAGCCTGCAGGAACTGGTCCTCATCTATGACGGGGCAGTGCCCAAGACCTACGAGATTCTCCTGCAACTCTGGCAGTTCCAGTTCATCTCCCTGCCCTCGCGGACCCAGGGTGCCCGCAAGGAGCTGACGGACACGATGAAGCTGCGCGGGCCTGCCGTGCCCCGTCCGCAGGAGATCGCCCCTTCCACCAAGTCGGCCATGCTCAATCAGGCCCGGCAGGGCGTGGAGACGGCGGTCCGGCCGGCAAGCCCGCCCCCACGGATGGAAGCCGACAATTGGCTGGATCCGCTGCTGATCGAGCGCCTCCGCAAGACGCCGCCGGCCAAGCGGGCATCCGTGCGCGCCATGCTGGTGGCTTTGGTCGATCTGTCCGAGTAGGGCGGTCTACAGGTGACGTCCCGGGAGGTGCCCCCGGTCCGGGCCGTTTTGCCGGTGGTCGGCGCGGCGCTGGCGATCGAGCTGATCCTCGGTGTGCTGCATCCCGCCGGGAACAGTCTCAGCTTGCAGGGTTGGACGGGCGGCCTCGTCATCGCCATCGAAGTGTTGGCTTTTGGCCTGCCCCCCGTCGTTGCCGTCCGGATCTGGCGGGCCGACTGGCGGGAGACCCTGCGCTGGCGCTTGCCTGTCCGCCGGTATGCCTTGCCCGTCTGCGCTGCGGCCCCTGCCCTGGCCGTCCTGCTGGTGTATGTCCAGGCCCTGTGGATGCTGCTCGTCAGCCCCCTGGCCCCGACCGGCGGCTCACAGGCCTTGAGCGATGCCCTCGTCGCCGATCAACCCTGGCAGGTGCTGACGTTGATCCTCATCGTCGGCGTGGTCCCGGCCATCTGCGAAGAGGTGTTTTTTCGGGGCTTCCTGATGCAGGTGCTGGGTCGGCATTGGCGGCCGTGGCCGGTGATCCTGGCGACCGCCGCCCTGTTTGCGGGCCTGCACCTGGATCTCATCGGGATGCCCACTTACCTGATCCTCGGTGTGTGGTTCGGGGTCCTGGCATTGGTGAGTGGAAGTCTTGTGTGGCCGATCCTGGCTCACCTGCTGCATAACAGCCTCGATGTCATCGGGCGCAACCTGCTGTCCACCGATGTCTTTGAGGTCTACGCCGGATGGCTGCCGGGGATCAGCCTGGCCTTGTTCGGCTGGGCCTTGTGGGATGTCCTCTACAAACAGCCCGACACCCACTGACCCCAGCAAAACGGCCCGCCTTTGGCTGATTACCGGGAGGCCTGCACGACGTTTCG
>JACMPN010000513.1 GCA_014377495.1 Candidatus Sericytochromatia bacterium | reverse complement strand
CCAGGCGCGGGTCCTCCCGCAGCTCCCGCCGCAGGATCTCGGGCAACGAGCCGCCCATGGCCTTGTAATCGTCCCGGTCGATGCCGAAACCGACATTGGCCAGACCGTCCGGCTCAGCAAAAATCCAGATGTACCCGGCCGTCCGCTGGCGGAACAGGTAGACGTCCTCGCTGTGCTGCAGGTCGCCCACGCCGCGCCAGTAGCCACGCATGGCCACGGCCTGACTGAGGAACTCTTTCTCGAAGCCCAGCTGCACGGGCAGCGGGCTGAGCCCGCCGGCCGCCAAAATCAGGTGACCGGCCCGGATCGTATCACCCGAATCCATCGTCGCCGTGACTCCGCCATCGTCCATCGTGACGCTGCGGATGCGGGCCTGGTGAAAAATCGCCCCGGCGTCCTGCGCCTTACGCCAGAGGTAGTGGTCGACGTCCTTGCGCGGGATGACGTAGCCAAACTCGGCCGGATCGTCCTGCGGCGTGAACTCCAGGAGGTGTCCGGCGGGCGACCACATGCGCACCTTGTCGAGGGGCTTGTAAGCCGCGAAGAGTTCGTCGGCCAGACCGAGCTCCTGGAGGATCTCGGTGGCCCGCATCGTTAACCCGTCGCCGCACGGTTTGCTGCGCGGGAACTCGGCCCGATCGACAAAAATCGTGTCGTGGCCCAGGCGGGCGAGCTCCCGGGCGGCCATGCTGCCCGAGGGGCCGGCCCCGATGACCAGTACGGTGGTGTCAGTTGTTGTCATTACTCACTTAAGCTCCAGCCGCAGTCTAACAGCCCCGCCCACACCTCGCCCGCTACAGGTTAAAATTCGGGCAATGCCTGGCCAAGGTTTCGGTAATTAACACAAGTCGAACAGGGGAACCGGCTACAAAACTGGAAAGCGCCACGGGGAGCGCGAGAGGGAGATGGGGAATATGAAGACGACGTCACCAACGACGTGGTTCAGCCGGCTCAAAGTCGGCGTCACGGCCCTGACGGCCACGACGCTGCTGGCCGGTTGTGGCAATGCCAACATGGCGGGTACCCCGCCCATGGTGGTCGGCCAGCAGCAACAGCAGCAGCAGCCTCAGGTCCCCATGAGCACCGGCGGTTACAATGGGCTGCCCGGCGCCGTCGATCACGGCCCGAACGGTCCTTCCCGCATGGTCATGAAGGGAGTCCGCTACCGGGTCGGTCCCAAGCTCTTTATCGACGTCCCCGGGATGGAAGCCGTGATGATCCCCGGCCAGCCCGGGGCCCCGGTCGTCATGGACGATCCCAGCAGCTTTTCGCTGATGATCGCCAACGGGATGTTCGCCCTGGATGCCGACAACGTCGCCAGCCTGATGAACAACTATGTGCTCAATTATCCCGACCCGCCGATGAAGAACCTGACGGCGACCCTGACGAACGGCCGGATGAACATGAAGGGCACGATGCACAAGGGCGTCGACTTCCCTTTCGAGATGGAAGGCACGGCCACCGTCACGGCGAGCGGCAAGATCCTCCTGACGCCGGATAAGGTCAAGGCGATGGGCTTTTCCTCGCTGCCACTGATGAAACTCGCCGGTCTCAGCATCGAGTCGATGTGCACCATCCGTGAAGGTCGTGGCGTCGTCACCGAAGGCAACACGATCATCATGGATCCGACGAAGATGCTGCCGGCGCCCGCCATCAGCGGCCGGGTCAGCCAGGTCCAGATCGCCCCGGATCCCAAGGACAGCCAGATGAAGCTGATGATCAGCTTTGGCGGCGGCCCCCAGGCCGTGCGTGACGAAAAGCTGGCTGCCCCTCAGGCACCCAACTACATGCACATCCTTGGCGGGGTCGTGCGCTTCGTGAACACCTACAGCACTTTCACGAACCTGCAGATCGTCGATGCCGATCCCAGCGACTACTTCGACTTCTATCTGAATGAGTACGGCATCCAGATGCTGCAGGGCGTGATCATCCTGTCGCCCAACGGTTCCACCCTGTCCCTCCAACCGGACTATCTGAAGCGCAACACCCCGATCCGGCCGAACGTCCCGGGCAATCTGCTGCCCAACGGGGAAGCGGGCACGTATACTGCCCAACCGACCTCGGCCTTCAACAAGCCCCGCTGAACAACGTTTCCCGGATGACCGCCCCCAGCCTGGTTGGTGGCGGCGGCATGATCCCTGAGGGGGCCGCGCAGCAATCAATGGCTCGCGGGGACTTCCCTTACGTTTAGGTTAAGGTTATACTGGTACAACCAATGTCGAGATGGGCGTTTTGCCCGATCATTAGGAGATAAGAGTCCATCATGGCTAAGCGGATCAAATCGGGCCTCAAGCGTGTCGAAGTTGCGGAGCGTAACCGCCAACGCAATGTCGCCGTCAAATCCCGGATCAAATCTGCCGTCCGCAAAACCCTGGAAATCATCAGCGGCGGCAACTCGGAAGAAGCGGGCACCCAGTTCCTGGTGGCTCAGAGCCAGCTCGACAAGGCACAAAACAAGGGCGTTCTGCACAAGAACACCATTGCCCGGCGCAAGTCCCGGCTCGCCAAGCGGTTGGCTACTTTGGCTGTCGCCAAATAAGCTGCGCTCAACTTCTTGAGGTTTCGACCCCGTCCCGCCACCCGGCGGGACGGGGTCTTTGCCGTTTGCTGCCCGGTGCGGGACCACCGCCGCGCACGGCCCCAATGGGATGCACGACTTCAGGGCCCGGCGCATCCGGGCAAACCACGGAAACCCTGACCCCATGCGGCTCACGCCCCGCAGCCATCTCCATTAAAACCTCGTTAATCAGATCAAGAAACGGTTGGTCGCTGGGTATAATCCCGCTATTAGCGTCAATGATCACCCGAGGGGGCCGCCATGCCGAGGCATTTTCACTGTGAAAATGACCTATGCGCCACGTGGCTGCTCGGTGACGACCGGCAGGCCCGGTTCCACACCGGCCCGATCCCGCCGTCCATGGCCCTATTGCCGGAGGTCCTGGACCCCGCAGCGACGCCCCGCCGCTCCGGCAAATCCAGCGGCACGGCCCCGATCAGCCCGACAGACCATTTGGGCACCGACACCCGGACGGGCCTGATCCTGACCAGCGCCACGCCGATCCGTGATCCCGGGGCCCAGACCTTTCCGGATCACCTGCCCGCCGGCGGGCCGACGATCGGGCAGTCCCGGCAGGACCCGGCCCAGTTGGAACGTCTGGCCACGCTCATGGCGCCCCTGCCGCCGGTGATCCGCCAGGCCATTCTCGATCGCCCCCATGCCGAGGCCGTGCCGCTACTGGCCGATGTCGCCAATTGCCTCATCGAACGGATCAGCACCCTCCTACCGTCCGGCAGCCTCAGCCCGGCGACGCTTGACCGGCTGACCCACATGCCGGCAGCCGACAGCATCCGGGTCCTCGTGGACACCCTCGCCCAGCTCAACAAGCCGCTGAGCAGCATTCAGGCTGGCCCTTATCTCGTCCGGCTGGAGCGCGGTGTCCAGCGTGCCGACGACACCCTGAAACAGACGGTCCTGGCCCGTCTCACCCCGGAGTTGCGGACGCTACTGTCCCGACTGCCCGCCTCCCTGCAGGACCGCGCCCTCACCAATGACATGCACGGCGACCTGCTGACGGGCGACTACAGCGAGACCTATCCGGCGGACCGGATCGCTGAAAACCTGATCAAGGAACTGCACGCCCAGTGCGGCCTCGACCGCCAGAGCCTCCACCTGATCCCGCCGGGGCTGCCGGAGGGGGTCCACGCCGCTTTATTCCAGATGCCTGCGGCGATGACGATTGCCGCCCTCAGCCAAACGTTAATGCTGCCGGTAGGGACGGAACCGTCGGCGGCGACCCTGAGCGGGCCCGTCACCGACGCTGTCCTGCAGGTTTTGAGCGCGACCTTGCCGTTGCAGATGCGCCCGGCGGTCTCCGGACTGGATCCGGCCGTGCGCCTGGCGGTCCTGACGACGGGGATTTCCCTGCAGTCAGTGGCACGGCTGGACGCCGTCGTGCAGCGCAATCTGGCGGAGGTCACGCGCGAGGTGGTCGCCCGCCTCCCCGGTCCGCAGCGGAATCAGGCCTTTCGGTTGCTGGGCGTGCCCCGTACGGCCGAAACGAAAGCCCCGCTCTCTCCCCCACGCAGCAGCGTCGTCGTCATGGCCACGTTCCTGCGCCAAGTGCCTGCAACGCCGGCCGGGATCGCTGCCGGCCCACCCTCACCCCTCAGCGATTCGGCCAAACAACGGGCCCTGGCCAATCTGGCCGGACTGATCAGCGAACAGGCTCTGGCCGACCAGCTGATTGAAAAACTGGACGTCGTCACCCGGCCCGTCGTCAAAGACCTGTTGCGCCAAGGCCTGCTCACCGCGTCCGAACTCGTGGCCATGGCGACCGGTGGGGCTGGCGGCCAACTGACAGACTCGACTGCCGTCTCCCTGGCCGTCAGCCAGGGGTTGGCCGCATTAGTCGCCGAACGTTTGCAACTGACCGATGTCCATACGTTCCGGCCGGCAGTCGGCGAGGCCGATGCCAAGGGCCACCAGTGGCAGCCACAACAGATCGCCGCCATCGCCACCGTAGTCCTCAAAGGCTTGCACGACGGCCATGCCGACGGCTGGGCCAACCTCCACTTCGCCTTGGAAGAACCCCCGGCCATTCCCGATGCGGCGTTGTTCGACAAAGACATCAGCGGCATGCGCTACGGTCATTTCGACGCCGTCCCGGGCAAGCCGCCGACGATGGTCTTTTCGGCCCTGAACGCCACACCCAGGGCGTCCAAGGAAGTCAAAGACGCCTGGCAAAAGCTTTGGGGCGAGATCAGCACAGGCCAGCATTTCCTCGGTACGGGCAACGTCGATGCCCGCAGCATGGCCGGCATGCTGCAGACCTACCTGCAGGCCCAGCAGTTCAGCCGGATCCTCAGTGTCCAACAGCCCGTCCACCGGGCGCTGGCCCTGCACGTCAAAAAAACGGCTCAACGCACGCCACCGGACAGTGAGCAGCGCTTTGCCGAACGTCTGCTGATGACCAACTCCGGCCTGCGCACCGATGCCGTCACCCGACTCTGGGCCCTGCACCAGACGGCCCGTCTGGCGGGGGATTCCGCCGTCAGCGACACGGTGCGGGCTCAGGCGAACCACCGGCTGAAGGACTACCTGGGCACGGTCAGCCCCAACGGGCCGGAGGCCCGTCAGATTCGCGATTTCCTCGGTGACGACCTGCAGGGGCTGGCCCCGGAGTGTTCCCCGGAGTCCTGGTTGGGCAATGCGGACGGTAGTTCCCGGCGGGAAATGGCGACGGTGATCGTCCCCAAAGGCGGCTACCTGCCGTTGTTGTTGCGGGATGCCGGCGGCGGCCGGGGCCCGTTGGCCATCCTGGCATTTCTGAAGCTGAATCTGCACCTGCAGGGCAGTCAGGCGATCACCGTGACCCTGACGGCCGCTGTGGCCAAAAACATCGGCATGCCCGGACGGTCGCCAGGCGACACGATCACGCTCTCCGCCGCCGAATTCCTCAAGCGGGTCGACGACCACAGCCAGGCCCTCGATGCGATGCGCCGGAGGTGTCACCTGGACAAGGCCCCGACCGATGGACCCGATCGGATGATCACCCTGACGGCTGCCGAGGCGCGCCGCATCGGGGCCTTCGAGGCGGGATTCCCGGACACCAGCATGCCGGCAGCTCGGGTGTTTTACCTGCTGCAGTTGGCCGAAAGCTGGCGAGACGAGGGGGTGCGTTTCGCCGCCGTCAACATCATGGACGGCGCCCACGTCCACATGCCGCCCCGCACCCATGGATTTTCCAGCGACAGGGCGCGTCAGATGGCGATCGACGGCCTCGATGCCCGGACCCAGATGCTGGCGTTCGTCGGGGCGCAACTCCGCCCCGAGCTCGTCGAGGCGGGCGGCAATAGGGCGCTGGAGACCAGCATCAAGGCCCTGCAATCGGCGCCCGTACCGTTGCAGGAAGACGGCCGGTTCGGCAAAACGACGATGGCGGCTTTGCAGGCCTTGGAAAAGGACAGCGGTATGACCCAGGGGTTCGACCCGACCCAGTGGTACAACTTCATGCTGAGCAAGTCGATGGATCTGGGCCAGGACGACAACTTTTACGTCGCCCTCGCCACCCACGAGATGGCCGGCCACGGCAATGAGGAAATCCTTCTGCGCCGGGTCATGGCGCCCGGCGGCCGAGTGCTGAACGT
>JACMPN010000512.1 GCA_014377495.1 Candidatus Sericytochromatia bacterium | reverse complement strand
GGCACCTGTCAGCACAGGCCCGCCGGACCTCCCGTCCGGCGGGCCTGTGGCGCTTGATGGGGGTGCATGCCTCTGTTACAGTGCCGCCGAAACCCGTCCGGGACACGCACAGTCAATGAGGAGATACCGCATGCAGCGAGCAACGACAGGGTGGCTGCGAGCCGTGATGGCGGGCCTGCCCCTGACGGGCTGCTCGGCCCAACCCACCGGCCTGGCCGTCACGCCCAGGGGGCAAGAAGTGCCACCGTCGACGCGGGTCCTTGCCGGCACCCTGGTGGGCAGTCAGGTCGGCCCGACAGCGCGTGTCGCCTTGGTCGGCTATTTTGCCAATTCGGCCGGTCAGAAGCTCGATGCCCTCGGGGCACCCGCGAGCGAGGATGTGGTCGTCTCCGTGCCTGCCAAGGATGGCCGCTACGGGATCGCCCTGCCGGTACCGCCGTCGGGTCCGGGCAACGCGCCCAGTCCGGCGGTCAGAGGCCGTTTCGGGCTGCTGGTCTTCAATGATGCCAACGGCAACCAGCGACCCGATCCTGCCGAGGCTGCCTATGTCGTGCCCGAGACCGAAGTGGCCGTGAACTATCAGCCCTTCGCCGGGTACACGATCCAGCGCAACAACATTACGAGCACGGATCCGACCTACTTCGACCGGGTCAATCTGACGTTCAACTGAGCGACCAACAGCAAAACACCCGCCGGCGTCGTGCCCGGCGGGTGTTTTGCTGCTGGCCGCACCGCGCTCAGGCCATGGCCGGGCATTTTCGGCCGCCCGGCGAGACTGTGGCCTGGGGCCGGAATGGCCCTGTTGCAGCGGGGACGGGCCGCTTGTGACGGAGGGTCGCTTTTTGTCGGTGTGCAAGTCCGACTAGGGGCTTGACTAAACTTCACTGCGCCCGTTACGGTTCATTACCAACCGTCGGTGTTTGGATGAATTGGACGTCATGCACAGCATCCCGTTTCGATTTTTCCGGCACTGCGATGGCGTGGTCGTTTCGGACTGGGCCAGTGGGCGTGATTCCTTGGGGTATCATCGTTCGGCCCAAGCCTGAGCTACAATTCACTGGACGTAAAGGTGGTTGTGGCCAGGTATTTGGTTTTGTCTCGCTGAAGGGATGATGTTCTTCCGTTGTCAGCCATGTTCCCAACATCCTGCGCGAGTTGGATGACTTGTGCCCCGGTGACGGATGGATTTTGTAAACCCCGCAAGCTTGCCTCTTCCTTGTAGACGAATTGGTTTCATGGGTGGGTGCCTTGGGTATCAAGGCATATAGTCATGCCATCTCGTCCGGGGAGGTGAGACTGGATCCTGAGGATCGGACCTATTCAGGGGAAACCACTGGATGTGAACGATCCCGGGGGCTTTGCGGGGCAATCCCGATGAAGCGACGACCGGGCGGTCGTATCTTGCGCTGACGCTGCCGCCTCAGATTTGTACTCGCTGCTGTATTGATGGAGGATTTTCATGTTCCTTAAGCGCCTTACGCTTTGCTTCGTGGCCCTTTGCGCCTTCCTGGCATTGCACACCCCGGCTTGGGCGGCTGCCGTTCAAGTGCAACCGGCCCCTATTGCTGCTGAGCAGCTCGATTTCAGCCCGGCCCAGATCGCCGCGATCCAGGAAATGGTTGCCGCCGGTTCCAACAAGCCCCTCATCCGGGTTGAGTCCTGGACCTGGCTGTTCAGCGTCGTCCCCGGCCTGGGCCAAGTCCTCATGGGCGAAGTCCTCCGTGGCGTCCTGTTCTTCCTGGGCGCAGCCATCCTCCCCGGCGTCATCGCCGCTGTGCTCGGCGCCATCCTGCTGACCGTCAGCCCCGGGCTCTGGTTCCTGACGCCGATCATCGGTCTCGTGGGCTTGGCCATCTGGATCTGGAACCTGTTCGACGCTTACCAGCTGAACCAGGCCCTCCTCGGCAAGACGTCCGAAATCCAGCTGACCCCGAACATGCGGGCCCGTCGTGAAGAAGGTGCTGTGGCACTGCGTCTCGACGCCATCAGGTTCTAGTCTCCGGTTTTCATGAAGAAGCCGCCCCTCGGGGCGGCTTTTTTGCGCTGATTTTTCCAAACCAACGTCCTTGCCAGGGGGATAGATGCCACAGGGCCAAGGCGGTGACAACCCCTTAGCTCCTGCCACTCCGATTACGGGCGACGGCACTGAGCACCCGTTGCAACGATTCGTCCGTACTCACGGTCGGCTCCCAGTCGAGCAGCGCTTTGGCTTTGCGCACATCCGGCACCCGGCGGCGCACGTCGTCGGAGGGGGCGGGCATCGACGTGAAGGCAAGGTCCGGCCCGTCGGGCAATAACCCTGCCTCCCGAGCAAGGTGGCGGATTCGCCGGGCGAGGGCCTTCATCGTCATGGGTTCCGGATTGCCAAGATTGAACGTTTCGTTCCGGGCGGCGGGTGTGAATGTGTGGTCGGCAATGCCTCGGGCGACGTCATCAATCCAGGTGAAGCACCGCACCTGTTCGCCGCCGCCGATGATCGGCAGGGGATGGATCGGATTCAGGACGATGCGCTCGACAAAATCGGCAAACACATGGGAAATCCCGACTTCGGCTGCGGCTGTTTCCGTCCCGGTGATGATGTTGAAGGGACGCCAGATGGTGTAGGGCAGTTGATACTGCTGCCAAAAGGCCTGGCTCATGCGCTCGCCGGTCAGCTTGGACAGTCCGTAGGCTGTCGACGGCGGCGGGGCCTCATCCACATCCGATTCGGTGCAGGGCACCTGGGGCACGCGTTCATAGACCATGGACGACGAAATGTAGGCGACGTGTCCCACTTCGGCATGAAGGGCTGCCCTCAGGACGTTGTGGTGCAAGGCGAGGTCGTAGCCCAAAATGTCCGCTGGCACCTGATGAAATCCGATCACCCCGTAGATACGGGCCGCCGCTTGAATGACTCCGTCACAGCCCTCGATGGCCTTCAAGCTGATGGCCGGATCAGACAGATCGCCTTCGAGGAAGGTATAGTGCCGCTCCCGCTCGATCCGGCCATAGCGGACAAAGCTGTCGACTCCGACGACCTCGTGGCCAGCAGCCAACAACTGAGGGATGACTGCCTGCATGAGCGAGCCTTCGCTACCGGTGACCAAGATGCGCATGGGAGGTTCAATCCTTCTGTTTAACGCGACGTCGCAGGATACGGGGGTGCTGCAGTGGCCGGACATCGTCCCTGTCACCATGCCATAAACTGGGACGGGGGTCGTGACCGGTTATCGTCTGACCACCTGGCTCGGGCGTCCAGTCTCCTCGGGGCAGATGCTGCAACGCGCTGCATGTTATTCTGCCTTGGATCGTTGTCGTCGAGATGAAGCAGTCTGCCCAGGATCCGTTGTGACCGAACACGCCAAGGTTGTCCAAGCATTTGAGCGGTACAGTCAAAAGCCGTTCGGGGGTCACCCGAATCCGTTTTGGTACATGTACAAGAAGATGCGCAGTGACGGCTGGCTCCTCCAGCTGGCCAATCCCGCCGGCAAGACGGTACTGAACGTCGGCTGCAGCTATCCGATCGATGAACTGACCTATGGTCCACTGGTCAGGAAGTGGGTGGCCGTCGATCCCGGTGCCGAAACGGTTCGGCTGGCCCAGGCAGAATACGAGGCGATGCGGGACCGGATCCCGGAAGATCGGGTCGAGTCCCGCGTGATGGACGGCATGGATCTCGCGTATCCGGACGCATCGTTTGATCTGTGTGTGTCCTCCAGTGCGATCGAGCATGTCCCGGCGCAGGCCAGCCGCCAGCAAATCATCAACGAAATGGCCCGCGTCGCCCGGGAGACGGTGATCATCACGGTTGCCGATATCGACGACGACCAGTATCGGGCATTTACGGAAGGGCCGGAGGCCGCCGAGGTCTTTGGCGACGACTACCACTGTCACCTGTACACCAAAAAGGAACTCGCCAACGAGATGGAAGCCGCCGGTCTCCAGATCCTGGAGTATGCCCAGTACGGCTACCGGATCGGCTATCTGGCCCGCAAGCCGTAAGGGTGCTTTGGCGAATCTGCCGTCTGCGTCCTTATTCACACTGACGACGGTTTCAGTGAGGGATGTCGTGCCCCCAGAAGTAGCCGTTCGCTGAGCAATAGCGCATCTCGCGCCAAAAGCCCCAGAGGTCCGCATAGAGGACATCGTCGCGTCCCACGTGCCGGCGGATCGTCGCCAACTCGGCAAAGCAGTCGTGCGGAGTCATCAGGACGACGGCATCGACCTGGTCCAATACCTGCCAATCACTGTGGGCAGACAGCATGGGATCCAGACGCACCACCTCGTAATTGGTATTTTCCAGGATGCGACAGAGCTTAAAGCTGAGGGAATTGCGCGTGTCGTCGCTGTTGGCTTTGAAGGTCATCCCGAGCACGGCGACGCGACGGATCGTCGGGACTTTGGCCAAGCGCTGCCGGATCTGGGCCGGCATGGATTCATTGATCCGAAAGGCGGTGGCGATGATTTCATTGAAGGCGACCCCCTCCAAAAGAAACCAACCGTCTTTGAACAGACACGGTCCACCCACATTGGGGCCGGGATCGGGGATCCGCAGCCGCGGGTAGTCGTGGTTACAGGCATCGATGATCTTGAACACGTTGGCCCCGTGCATGTCGGCCAGCATCTGGAACTCATTGGCCAAGGCAAACTGCACATAGCGGAACATGTTCGTCATCAGCTTGCCCATTTCGGCCTCGGTGGGGCTGAGCTGGAAGCAGCGGGAGCGCAGGAAGGTCAGGAAAAAGGCCTCGGTCCGCGCATAAGCCGCATCGTCAAAGGCTCCGATCAACTGCGGCAACAACGGTAACTCACTCAGGGCTTTGCCTTGGATGACCCGTTCGGGGGCAAAAACGAGATCGATGTCCTGCCCGACGGTGAGGCCCGTGAGGTCTTCCAGCATCCGTCGTAACGTGTCGGTGGTGCCCGGGGCAATCGTGCTGCGCAGCATGACAATCTGACCGGGGCGTAGAAAAGGGGCAATGGTCGCCATCGCCTGGCGCAAGGGTTTCAGGTCGGGGTTGAGGTTACTGTCGATCGGTGTCCCCAGGATCACGATCACGACCTCGGCGGCACTAACGGCGGCATGGTCATCATGGATGGTGAATCGACCAGACTCCAGAACCCGCTTGAGGACCGGTGCCGCACCTTCCTCTTTAAAGGGCATGTCACCAGCCATGATCCTGGCGTTATTGGCGACGTTCGTGTCGATGCCGACGACCGAGTGCCCCGTGTCCGCCAGCAGGAGGCTCAGGCCGAGACCGACATGCCCACCACCGCCGATGACTGCGACTGTTGTCTGCATAACCGGTTCTCCTGTGATCTGCTTGGTCAGGCTGCCCCCATTTGGGTGGAGGGCTTCAGATTGGCAAGTTGGTCGGCTATGCGCAATCGGGCTAGCCGTAGGTCGTAATCCGTCTGCAACCGCAGAAAGAACTCGTCGCCCATGCGGAAGTAACGGCCAAGCAATAGGGACGTTTCCGCGCTGATACCCCGCTTGCCCTTGACGATGTCGTGAATGCGGCGGAACGAAATGCCAAGATCTGCAGCGAGGCCTGACTGGGAAAGCCCGAGCGGCACCATGAATTCCTCAGCCAAAATCTCACCCGGATGGATGGGTGGCAGGTTGTCCAGGGCCTGTGGCCCGCCCGGCTCGTATGTGATCAGGTCTGACATGACGTCCTCCCTAGTGATAGTCCACAACCTCAACCTGATGGGCGTCTACGCCTTGCCAAACAAAGCAAATCCGCCATTGGTCATTGATACGGATACTGTGCTGTCCCTTACGGTCACCGCCCAGGGCTTCCAGCCGATTTCCCGGGGGCTCACGAAGCCGTTCAAGGCTAGGTGCAAAGCTGATGATCATTAGCTTGCGGTATGCGGCCCGCCTTAAGTCCTCAGCAACACCCTTAACCGGCCTGCCCGTCAGGATTAGGGCCGTGAGCTTGCCCTTGGTGCTCTTGATCATGTTCTGATGATATGACGCAGGCCGTCATAAGTAAAGCAATTGCAGTGCCACTCTGGGAGTGGCACGCCGGTCAAAACCTTAGTTACGCAGTTGCTGGACGCCGTAGAAGTTGCCGGCCATGGCTGTCGCCGGCCATGATCCTGGCGTTGTTGACGACGTTCGTGTCGATGCCGACGACCGTATGGCCCGTGTCGGCGAGCAGGAGGCTCAGGCCGAGACCGACATGCCCACCACCGCCGATGACTGCGACTGTTGTCTGCATGCCCGGCTCTCCTGTAATCGGGTGCTTGGGCAGACCGCCCTTTTTGCCGTCTGCCCGGGAAGCTGCCGCACTGGCGGCTGACGTCGACTGACTGCCCGTCTTGAAACGGAATCGGTTCAAAGGCACAGCGATGACCGTGGGGAATCGTGCCGGGAAAGGCCGCGCGATCACACTCACTGGCCGAATGCCCTTCTGCTGATGGCCCGGCCGAATCTTGCCGGGCGTGATGCAAAGCCGCTGCCTCCCGGATATCTCCGGCATCAGGGGCCGGATCTGGCAAAAGCGGGGTGACCCGCAGGCGTGCCGCCTCCGCGTGCCAGGCTTTTACGACTCTTTCCGGTAGTTCGGCCAGCCAGACGGCCAACTCGTCCCGCTTCTTGCGGGGTTCCGGCACGGCGTCGGCGGCCCGCACGACCCGACGGTGGATCCCGAACTGCCGGGCGATGGCCCGTATTGGTTGCCCTTGCACGATATGGCGGCAACTCATTAACTCGTAAAGCGCCACCTTGGTCATCCTTGTCTCCGTTCGTTGGGTGTCGCAACCACAACACTACGGGGTCGGGGCCAAGGTGAGGCCATTTTTGGTCGTCAAAACCCCCTGGGGTGGGGCCAAATCAGGTTAGGGGTAGTAACGACCTCGGGTCGAGGGGCCGGGTCTGCAAGGCAGCGTGAGGAAGCGTCCGACGGCAGGACGGTGACGATCGGTAACGCCGCAACACCGAGGCCATCGGCACACAGACGACCGAAGTTATTCCTTTACTGCCCCTTAGCGGTTCATACAGCTTGGTGCGTGTCAGCACGTGCCATCATGCTGATGTGCTTGACAGCATATGTCATCAACAGCATAATTTGTTCATGGTAGAAGTAATCGCAACCGATGAGTTCGGGGAGTGGTATCAGGATCTCGACGATATTGATGCGGTGTCAGTCACCTACACCGTGGGGCTGTTGGAGCAACTGGGCGTGAACTTGAAGCGGCCGCATAGCGGGACCATCCGCAATTCAAAGTATGCGTTGCGGGAGTTATGCATTCAGTCCAAGGGGCGTCCCCTGCGTGTGTTCTATACGTTTGATCCGAAGCGGCAGGCAGTGTTGTTGGTTGGAGGCGATAAGACGGGCGACGGTAGATTCTACGATGTGTTCGTTCCTAAGGCAGAGCAGCTTTGGGAGGTGTACCTGGCCGAGGTGGCTGACGATCCGAAAAGGGGGAGCGATCATGACTAAGCGTTGGGATGACCTCAAGCAGAAACGACTGTCAGAGGCCACGTTGGTGGAGATCCAGGGGCGAGTTGATGCCGAAGTGCTGGAGATGAACCTGCGCGATCTCCGGGAAATGACTGGTAAGACCCAAGCGGACTTGGCGAGCGCTGCTGAAATGTCCCAGTCTGAAGCTTCCCGGACGGAGCGGCGCAACGATCATCTTCTATCCACTTTGCGTCGCTATGTTGCGGCACTTGGCGGTGAACTGGAAGTGACGGCCGTTTTTGACAATCGGCGGGTGGTCTTAAGGGGAGTTTGAGAGGGGCCGAGCATCTTGCGGCTCATCCCCTCATCTTGCGTCTTGGTGATTTGGTTGAGCAGAAGACAATAATTTCCCGTGTCGGCCAGCAGGAGGCTCAGGCCGAGACCGACGTGCCGACCACCGCCGATGACTGCGACGGTTGTCTGCATGGGCGGTTCTCCTAAACGTTGCATTTAGACACCCTTAGGCAGATCGGGTGTCGGTCCGAAGCCGATGAACGCGTGCCAACTGCTCCCCGGCGTCTCGTTTCGCACAACGCAGGTCATAGTCCCATTGCAGTCGCAGGAAGAAGCCGTCCGACATGCCGAAATATTTGGCAAGCATCAGTGAGGTCTCGGCCGTAATCGCTCGTTTTCCGTTGACGATCTCATTGACCCGTCGGAAGGACACGCCGAGATCCTGGCTACCTGGGACTGGGTGAGCCCCGCTGGTTTGAGGAAGTCCTCCGCCAGAATCTCACCAGGATGGATCGGAGGGATGTTGCCGAGGGGGCCGTCGCCGTACATCCCCGGCTGGTCGGGTGAGGTCATGGATACGCTCCTTTAATGGTAATCGACCACTTCGACATCAAAGGCATCGGTGCCTTGCCAGCGAAAACAGAGCCGCCATTGGAGCAGGGGGCCGGTCATCCTGTGAGGGTTGGCCGGCCTTGCTTTCGGCACTGGGGACGACCTAAAAACCGAGCAGTGACCGCAAGCCCTTTAAGATTTGGGCCAACTCCGCATCGGTCAAGCCGCCCAGGCGCCGCTCTAGTCGTTCTTCGTCAATGCTTTGCAAATGATCTAAAAGCGCCGCCGACGGCGTTGTCAGGCCATTGTCGCCAGGCATGATCATGGGGCATAAGGCGGGGTTGATGGCCTGCCAACCATGCACCTTACTTGTCAGAGGCACAGCGATGACAGTGGGGAATCGTGTTGGGAAAGGCCGAGCGATCACAATCACAGGCCGAATGCCCATTTGCTCATGGCCCGTAGGATAGCGCTCCGGCAGTAAGGCAATGAACAAGTCGCCCGGTAGCGGCGGCCTAGCCACCCTTTACGAGTGCGCCAACGCCTCTAACGTAGGTCACTGGCTCACCCAGGGTCAGCGGGTCAACGCCGCCCCAGTCGTAGGGCTCCAGAGGAGATGCCGAATCTTGCCAGGCGTGATGCAAAGCAGCGGCCTCCTGGATATCTCCGGAATCAGGGGCCGACTCTGGCAAAAGCGGGGTGACCCGCAGGCGTGCCGCCTCCGCGTGCCAGGCTTCTACGACTGCTTCCGGTAGTTCGGCCAACCAGACGGCCAACTCGTCACGCTTCGTCATCTCGAACCCTCGCCATCCATACCCCATTACAACATGCACCCACCTCCACAATCATACCCCTATCGTCCAGTTCTCTCACCGGCCGCAGGACCAGCGTTGATCGGCCTTTGCCCCAGTCCGCCAGCAGGTCACAATGGTTTCAGGTGCCAAAATCTCACCCGGATGGATGGGTGGCAGGTTGTCCAGGGCCTGCGGCCCGCCCGGCTCGTATGTGATCAGGTCTGACATGACGTCCTCCCTAGTGATAGTCCACAACCTCAACCTGATGGGCGGCTGCGCCTTGCCAAACAAACCAAATCCGCCATTCGTCAGTGATACGGATACTGTGCTGGCCCTTACGGTCACCGCCCAAGGCTACCACCCGAACTCCCGGGGGCTCACGAAGCCGTTCACGGCTGGCTGCTACGC
>JACMPN010000511.1 GCA_014377495.1 Candidatus Sericytochromatia bacterium | reverse complement strand
CGCCACCGGTGCTGACTCTCAACGGTCAGGTGACGATCAGTGATCAACTGTTCGACCAACTTGATTGGGCGGCGATCACCAAAGACTCGCCCACGCTTGATCTGGCCAGCCAAGCTGCCGTCCTGACCCAGATCACCAAAAACTTCGCCGAGAGCCGGTTTGCGCTTTCGGTGGTGACCACAGCGCCCTGATCAAATTCAGGGTAAACAAAGGAAATACCATGCAACATCTCACGCCCGCCCGTCCCAACGGACATCTGCTCGCCCTCGGCAGCCTCATCCTGATGGCTGGCCTCACAGCGTGCACTGGCACGACACCGGCCGTGTCCGCCAGCCCCCGTCCCTCGCCGTCCGGCGCCGCAGCGAGTGCCAAACCACCCTTGACCGCCGCAGCCCTCGACACGGATGCGTGTGAACACTTCGACAAAGGCCCGGCCGCCCCGGTCGTCGCGACCGCAACGGCTGCCGCCGGCCCCCTGGTGTCCAAGGCGCACACCCGTTTCGACATCACGTTATCGGCCGGCAATCAGGCTTCTTACGTGCGGTACGCTTCCAGCAAAGCCGGCGACATGGTCTTCTACCTGAACAAACCAGTCCCGCTGGCGGTCACCGATGATGCCGGTAAAGTCGTGACGCCAAGCCGGTCCGCCACGTCGGTCGGCCCCTGCGGCACGATCCAGGCACGCCACCAGGTGAACCTGGGCGTCGGTACGTACACCCTCAAACTGGGCCCCACGGCGGAAACGGCGGCGCAATTTGTCGCCATTTCGACTGACGATACGGGCGAGGAAAAATAGGAAGAAACCGGATGACGACACCCACACTGCAGGTCACGGGGCTCAAAGTCGGCTACGGGGGACGGGCCATCCTTCCCCCGGTGGATTTTGCCGTGTCCCCTGGCGAGCTGTGGGTGCTCGCCGGCGCCAATGGCTCCGGCAAATCCACGCTGATCAAAACCCTCGTCGGGCTGCAACCGCCCCTCGAAGGTCAGTGTCTGCGGCCACCGGCCCGTGAACTGGCCTACCTGCCCCAACGGCTGCACGTCGATCCGATGGTCCCGATGCGGGCCATTGATCTCGTGCGCATGGGGATCGAGCGGGAATGGTCCTTTTTGCGGCCCTGGATGTCGGCGTCGGACCGGGAACAGGTGACGACCGCCATGCGCGACGCCAACTGTCTCAATCTCGCCCGGGAGTCCTATCAGACGCTTTCGGAAGGCCAGAAACAGCGGGTCCTGCTGGCCCGGGCCCTGGCCAGCTCTCCGTCGTTGCTGCTGATGGATGAACCCACCTCAGCGATGGATCTGCCGGCTCAGCAACAAACGCTCATCCAACTCGACCACCTGCGCCGGGAACGTCCGCTGGCCATCCTCCTGATCAGCCACCACCTGGAACAGGCGCTCAGTGTGGCCGATCACGTCCTATTTCTCGATGCCAGCCGCCAGACCGTTGTCGCTGGACCCACCCGGACGGTGATTAACGATCCGGCATTTTGCCATCGGTTTCCCGGGCTGGCCGAACATCTGGCCCTGCCCCCGATCTGTGCGGAGAACGAAAATGATTGAACATGCCCCGAATTGGGCCGATCTGGTCCAGGGCTGGCCCCTCTTTCGCGACCCGATCCTCTGCGGCCTGGCCGCTGGGGCGGGGCTGGGTGGGCTGGGCGTCCTGATCATCCTCCGCCGCATGGTCTTTATCTCAGCGGCATTGGCGCAAGCCGCCGGTCTGGGAGTCGCTCTCGCCTATTACGCGGAAATCCATCTGGGCTTCACCGGCATCTGGGCATCACCGAGCCTCTGGGCTCTCTTCCTCACCCTGGGGACGGCCATGTTGTTGCGCTGGGAACCGAAACGGGGCCTGAACAGAGAAAGTTTGCTCGGGCTCACGTACTTACTTGGTACGTCCGGCGCCCTGCTGGTCGGGACGCGCATTTCCCAGGAAGCCCACGACATCCAGGCCATCCTCTTCGGTTCCGCCGTAATGGTCAGAGAAGAGGACGTGGTCCTCGTTTTGGCCGGCAGTGCCCTGGTCATGGTGTATCTGCTTTGGCTGCGTCGGGGTCTCTTCTTGGCCTCGCTCAGCCAGGACGCCGCTAAGGTACAGGGCCTGCCTGTGGCATTATTGGAAACATCCCTGATGGTGGCCATCGCTTTGATGGTCTCGATCAGCGCCAGGGCACTGGGCGCACTGCCTGTGTTCGCTTTTTCAGTGCTGCCAGCAGTCGCAGGCCTGGTCCTGGCACCCAGTCCCGGCATCGCCCTCCTCGTGGCGATGATTACCGGGGCCATGGCCGGCAGCAGTGGTTATCTCCTCGCTTTTTTTGGCGAACTGCCGGTCGGCGCCAGTCAGACGATCGCCTGTGCGGTCATCGTGCTCCTGGCTGCCGCAGTGCGGGCGATCATCCCTTCGCAGAAACGGCCTG
This sequence comes from Candidatus Sericytochromatia bacterium, assembly GCA_014377495.1. Lineage (GTDB taxonomy): Bacteria > Cyanobacteriota > Sericytochromatia > JACMPN01 > JACMPN01 > JACMPN01. Next base: position 11,755 of record JACMPN010000511.1, on the reverse strand, counting down.
AACCGACTGCGTCTGAGACCACCGCCACCTAGCCTCAACACGGCCCGGCGGAGCGACAAGAAAGCAGCGTCCCAGTTTTGCCGTTCCTCGGCCCGGGAAATCACACCGCCTGCTACGGCTGGCTGTGTCGCTCCAAAAACGCCACCAGTGCATCACGGGTGCGGGTCATGCCTTTATATGCCATGGCAGCGGGGCTCATCGTGAGCATGGCTGCCGCCAACTGCCGCATCCGCTCCGGCTCCGACATGAGATCGGTCAATGAGTACCAGTACGGCCGGATGGTGAAAAAAGCCGTGTTCAGATCGGCGAATCCCGTCAGCGTCTGGCGCTCGACCCGGATGAACTGGGTCATCCAATATGCGTCTGTCTCCGTCCCGAGTTGGGTCCGGTCGCCCTCATGCTCGGCGTCGGGCCGGTGATTCATTAGATCGTTTGCAGCCATGCCCCAGGCAAACCGCATGAACGGTCCCTGTTCGACCGCCGCCCGGATGATCTTGGACGCCGTCGCCATCAGGGGCACCGCATCCGCCACCGGCCGATGCACCGGGGCAAAGGAATGGCCGATCTTATCGCGTGGGTCCCAATAGTGCGGCGAACTGATGTGGACTGCCGACAGCCAATCGTCTTCCGTCAACGGATTGCGGGCGAGAAAGGCGAAATCCTCCATGACGTTCAGTGCCAGGAAATCGATCGCATCGACGGGATCGATATCGGCCATGACATCGACCAACGGCGCCGCTTGCCGGCTCAGGATCGTCACGGTCCCAGACTCGAAGTCCATCTGACCCGACCAGCCGAGCAATTTGTTCGTCAGGATCCGGCGCTCCGCCTCCCAGGTGAAGACCTCGGGATACTCAGCCGCCATCTTGCCGGCCATGAATGCCGGGATCACCGCCCGGACGACAGGTGACAAAGCGGCCTGCAGGTAGTGTCCGTGCAGGATGGTCCGATGGACCTTGGCCTTGTTGGTCAAATAGCGCCGGTAGTGCTCGTCAATCATGAAGACGTGCGACTCGACCACGCCATGGACCGGATGCGCCCCCAACTTGGTCAGGCCGGCCTTGACCTCGTATTTGCCGTTTTCATAGGGGTAATACCGGGACTGGGCGGTATCCACGGGCGAGGCGACGGCGGTATCCATGATGGTTGCTCCCACTCAGGCGGTCTACGATCGGCGACGTCCGGTCAGGCCAACGCCAGCCCGTACCTGCACAGGGTGGCCGATTCCGGTGCCATCGTCCAGCCTCCGGCCGTTCAGACCGGTTGCACACCGACTGCACTTACCCCTGACGACACCGACCCGTCAGGATCCCGCTGGACGGTCAATGCCCCCTCGACAAAGAGCGGGTGACCGCCTGCACCCTGCGGTGCCATGCCATGGGCCTGACCCAGTTCAAGTTTGACGAGGAACTCCTCGTGCCAAACTATATCGGCCACCAACCGGGTCTCGATGTGCCGGAAAATCTCGGCCCCACGCTGGGAAATGAACCCCTTCCCGAGGCTGTGGTCGCAGCCGATCCGCACGATCGCCACTTCTTCGCGGATGCGGCTGATGCGGGACCGGATGATCTCCGCCAATTGGGCATCCTCGATCCCGGGACTGAACATCAGGCCCAGGTTGAAGGTGTCGTGCAAAGGCCGAATGGCCTCCAGGAGGGAAACCAGCACCGCTTGAAAGGCGACTTCCCCCTCTGGCGTAATCCGGTAAATCGTCCGGGTCGGCCGCTGTCCCACCCGTTCGGTGCGTTCGGGGTGAATCAGGCCCTCTTTGGACAGTTGATCCAGGGCGTAATAGAGCGAGCCGGGCTGCACGTCTGCCCATTGGTCCAGGAAGGCATTGTGGATGTATTGCCGCATTGCGTGACCGTGCGTCGGACCGAAGCGTTTGAGCAAGCCCAAAACGAGCAGGCGCATTGCCGCCCCGGGATTACGCGTGCTGGCGGATCGTCCCATGGCCCTGTCACCTCATACCCCGGTGGATCGCTCCGGGACACGTACGTCCGCCGGCCCATCCACTCATGCCTCGACTAAAAGCCACCCAGCAAAACATAGCGGGCCATGACTTCCATCATGGTCGACATGGCATCCATCGGGCCATATACCGCGGACCGTGCGTCATCACCCCGCCCGTGGTTACGTTCGTCTGCCGGCAGCCGGTCCGTGCGCCCGTTCAGGAACGCCGGAGGGTCGTTTTCCGGCAAAGGTGCCACGGCGTAATCAGATCCCATGGGACCCCGACCCTTCGGAAACAGGCGCCAACGTGTCACCTTTGCCCCGATAGATCCGCTTCATGTGTCGCATGAGCCAGAGCTGCAAATCGTCCAACAGGGTAAATACGGCCGGGATGACCACCAAGGTGAACGCCGTCGACGTCAGCAATCCCCCGATCACGGCCACCGCCATCGGGGCCCGGGGCTTCGTGCCGACGCCCAAGCCCATGGCGATGGGAACCATGCCGGCGATCATCGCCACCGTCGTCATCAGGATTGGCCGCAGTCGGGCAGCACCGGACTTCATCAGGGCCTCACGCCGCTCGGTGCCGTTGTGCATGGCCACGAGGGCATACTCGACGAGCAAAATGGAGTTTTTCGTGACCAGGCCCATCAGCATGATGATCCCGATCAGCGACATCAGGCCCAACTCCATCCCGGTAACCAGCAGGCCAATGAAGGCACCGCCAATGGACAGCGGCAGCGCGACCATGATCGTCAATGAATGCAGAAAATTGCCGAAGAGGAGGACCAGCACCGCGGAGATGAAGAGCACGCCGGCGCCGAGGGCCAGAATGACGGCCCCAAATACGTCCGCCATCACCTTGGCCTCGCCGTCGGAGTCGTACGTGACGCCGGCCGGCAAGGACTTCATCAGCGGCAGTTTGGCAACTCCCGCTGTCGCTTCGCCCAAGGACACACCATCCAGGTTGGCCGACAGGGTGATCTGCCGAGCCCGGTCGTACCGGTCGATCTGGACGGGACCACTGCCCATCTGGATGTCGGCCACCGTCCCCAACGGGACGAGCCCCTGCTTGCCGGGCACCAGCAGACTGCTGAGGCCCCCGATATCCCGCCGCACGGCCTGATTCAGCTGCACCCGGATGTTGACCTGACGGTCATCCGCATTGAACTTCGCCAGGTTGCGGTCGGTGTCTCCCTGTGTCGCCATCCGGGCCACCCGGGCGATCGCCATCACGGACACGCCCTGATCGCCGGCGCGAGCCGGGTCCGGGATGATCCGCACTTCCGGCCGCAGTTCGGCGGCACTGGACATACTGTCCTTGATGCCCTTCAGGCCCCGCATCTGCGTCAGCAGCGTGTCCGCCGCCAGGTCGAGGGCTCGGGCGTCGTTGCCCTTGAGGATGACGTTGACCGGCTTGCCCTGGCCACCACCGGCCCCATAGTGCAAATACGCCAAACGGGCGCCGGGGATCTGGTCCAATTCGGCTTGGGTGGCGAGTTCGAATTCGCTCTGCGACAGTTTCCGTTTTTTGGCGTCGACCAGCACGACGTTGATCTTGCCGGCGTTGACGGCGCCGCCTTCGGTCGCGACGCCATTCTGGGAACCGGCGCCGATCGTGGCGAAAATCTTTTTGACTTCCGGCCGGCTGCTCAGCCGCCGGGTCACTTCCAGGATGACGCGCTCCGTGTCCTGCAGCGTCGCCCCGGTGGGCAGGGTCGCCGAGATCGTCGTCTCATTGACGTCGCCGGCATCGAAAAAGCCCTTGGGCAGCAACGGTACCAGCATCATGCTGCCGATGAAAATGACCACGGCGGAAACGATCGTCTTCCATCGGTGCACGAGGCACCAGGACAGCAAACGGGCATAGGACCGGTTGAACCAGGTTTCCTTGTCCTCGTTTTCATGGACGACTGACGGCAGCAGGTACGCCCCCATCATCGGCGTCAGGGTCCGGGCGACGAGCAGGGAAAAGAGCACCGACACCGACACGGTCAAGCCGAACGAGCGGAAAAACTGGCCGGGAATACCACCCATAAAGGCGACCGGGATGAACACGGCCACGATCGTCAGCGTCGTGGCGACGACGGCGAGACCGATCTCGTCGGTGGCCTCGAACGCCGCCTGCATCGGCGTCTTGCCCATGGCGATGTGCCGATAAATATTTTCCAGATCGACGATGGCATCGTCGACGAGGACGCCGACGACCAGACTCAAGCCCAGCAGGGTCATGAAGTTCAGCGTGTAGCCGAGGATGGACATGATCCAGAAAGTGCCGACGACCGACAGCGGGATGGCCAGGGCACTGATTACCGTCGCCTGCCAATTGCGCAGGAAGAGGTAAATGACCACGACGGCCAGGCCGGCACCCAGATACAGGGCGTCGATCGAGGCGCTGTACGAGTTCCGGTTAAAGTCGCCGGTCGTCCGGATCAGCTCGACTTCCAGATCGGCCGGCAGCGTCTTTTTGAGCTTTTCGACCTCTGCCCTGGCGGCTTCTTCCGTACCGACCAATGCGGCGCCCTGGGCCCGGACAACGGCAAAGGCGACGACCGGTTTGCCGGCCAGCCAGGCCGACTGGCGCGGCTCAGCCGTCGTGTCCGTGATGGTCCCGAGCGTGTCCAGGTTGACGAACCGGCCGCCGGCGATCGGCACCGGCAGGTTCTTCAGCTGGGAGACGGACACGGCCGTGCCCAGGGTCCGGATCGACTGTTCGGCCCCGCCGAGTTCGGCCTTGCCGCCCGGGAGGTTGATGTTGAATTGCCGGATCAGGGAGTTCACCTGGTCCGTCGTGATCCCCAGGGCCATCATCCGGGTGGGATCGAGCTCGATGCGGATCTCCCGGTCCAGGCCGCCACTGCGGCGGATCTGGCTGACACCGGGGACCGTCAGCAGCCGACGGGTGATGTCGTCGTCGATGATCCGGCTGACTTCGGCGGCGGGACGGGTCTTGCTGGCCACCGAATAGATGAGGAAGGGCTCTCCACTGAAGTTCGGGTGGATGATCGACGGCTCGAGGATGTCCGCCGGCAAGGTCTGGCGGATGCGGGAGATGGCGTCACGGGCGTCATTGAGGACCCGATCGGAGTCGGCGCCGACTTTGAACTCCAGGATGGTCGTGGAACTGCTGTCCGTGACGACCGAGCGGACATGCTGGAGGTTTTCCAGGCCGACGACGGCGTCCTCGACCTTGCGGGTGACTTCGGTTTCCAACTCACTGGGGGCGGCGCCGGGCTGGGCGATGCCGATGGTGATGATCGGAAAGTCGACGTTCGGGTTGTCGTTGATCCCCAAGTGCTTGAACGAGACCCCGCCGATGATGAGCAGGACCAAAAAGAAGAGGATGATCGGCACCGGTTTGCGGATCGCCCAGGCGGAAATATTCATGGCCTGTCTCCGTCAGTGCGTGGCCGACACGGTATCCGAAGCGGCGGCTGCCGCCTCAGAACCGGTCGCCATGGCTGCCACATCCGAGGCCATTCCCAGGGCGGGGGCCACCCTCACCCGATCGCCGTCCTTCAGGTAGCCGGCGCCAGCGACGACGACCTGCTCGCCCTGCCGCAGGCCCGTCCGGATGCCGAGCAGATTGCCACTGCGGACCGTCGTGTCCACCCGCCGGGCGTGCACAATGTCGCCTTCCAGGACAAACACCAACGAGGCCCCCTCCTTATTCAGGACGGCCGCTGAAGGCACGGCCAACATCTGCACGTCGCCGAGATCGACGAGACCACGGACGAACATCCCCGACCGGAGCCGGCGATCACCGCTGAGATCGATCCGGACGACACCCTGCCGGCTGGATGGATCAAACCCCGGACTGACCAGGCGCACTTTGCCGGCGATCCGCATCGTGGGATCGGCATCGCTGGTGATCAGCGCCGCTTGACCGGACGTGATACCGGCCAGATCCGCTTCCGGTACCTGAGCCTGCAACTCATAGCGCTCGTCCCGGACGATCTGAAAGAGACGCTGGCCGTTTGCCGCCATGTCGCCCAGATGGGCGGAGCGGTTCAAAACCAACCCACCGGCAGGTGCCGTCACCCGGGTCTGAGCCAATTGCACTTCGAGCTGTCGCAGGCCGGCACGCTCGGCGGCGACACCAGCCTCGGCCATGCTCAGATCCTCATTCCGGGACCCTTCCCGGGCCAAAGACAGGCGCTGACGGGCCTGATCGGCACCCGCTTTGGCTGCGGCCAGGGCGGTTTCACGACCCGTGGCCTCAGCCGGGCTGACGGCGCTCTCCGCCAACAGGGCCTTGGTCCGTTGATTCATGTCTTCGGCGCTGCGTACGTTCGCTTCGGCCTGCCGCAGGGCAGCTTCAAAAGAGGCAATATCCTGCGACCGGTTCGGCCGGCGCATCTTGCTCAATTGAGCTTCCGCGTTGGCCAGCCGGGCCCGGGCCGCAGCGTGCTGGGCCTGCAGGACACCGTCGTCCAACTGGGCGAGGATCTGACCGTCGCTGACCCGATCGCCCTCTTCAACGGCGACGCGCATAATCCGCAGCCCATTGGCGGCTGGAAAGACCGACAGCAGGTCCCAGGGGGCAACGGAACCGGTGACGGCCAGCGTGCGGACCAGGGGACGCAGTTCGACGGGTTCGGTGGCCACGGTCAGGACCGGTGCGGTCCCGGCGACGACGACGGGTGGCTTTGCACCCCGGCGCTTGAGGATGACGGTACCGGCAATGGTCACGGTAACGATCGCCAGGACAGGGATGACGACCATCCAGGGCCGGAGCCGGAAACGGCTTTGGGGTTGCAGGGGCGACGACTCGGAAAAGGGCTGCTGCTGTACGTCCACGATGGTTCCTCAATCGAATGCCGGCGCAATCCTGCAGGTCTTGCAGAGGCGGGCCTTTCGCCAGGCACGCACCGTCAGATGTGTCGCCGTCAGAAACTGATCGGGACACGCTCACCGCCGTGTCGGGCATAATACTCTGATTTGCCTATGCAGCGTCGCTGCTCGGATCAGGCTTTACGCAGCCAACAACGGGCACTCTGGCAGCATCAGAACCATTTTCACCCATCAGCAGCGGACATGCCGGCCCAACAACGGAAGTCCGCTGCTTGGCAGGTCAAAACGACCGGGCTCCGGGCAGCAGATGCGGCAAGATTTGGCTGGCGGACTGGCATAATGACCGGACGCCCCCACGTGCGTGACGTGCGCACCCAGCCCTGCATTGCACCACCTAACCGGAGACCCGCATGTCCGTTACCGAAAAGTCGCCTCAAGCCAGCTTTGTGCGTGGCCTCGGGCTGTTCGACTCCACGGCCATGGTCGCCGGCTCGATGATCGGTTCAGGAATCTTCATCGTCACGGCGGCGATGGCCCGGGATCTGGGCTCACCCGGCTGGGTGCTCATCGCCTGGATCATCCCGGTCCTGCTGACCCTGATGGGGGCGGCCTGTTATAGCGAGTTGGCAGCGATGCTGCCCAAGGCCGGCGGACAATACGCCTTTTTGCGCGAGGCTCACGGCCCTGTGGTCGGGTTCCTCTACGGCTGGACCCTGTTCACCGTGATTCAGACGGGGACGATTGCCGCCGTCTCCGTCGCCTTTGCCAAATTTCTCGGCATCCTCGTCCCCGAGATTTCGGCGACCGCTGCCGCCATGCCTGACGCCACGATGATCGCGTTCGGCCGCAGCTGGCACTTGCATCTGTCCACCCAGCAGGCCACGGCCATCGGGGCAGTGATTTTCCTGACCCTGAACAACAGCCGTGGCATCGAGGCCGGCAAGGTCGTCCAAAACGTCTTCACCACCCTCAAGGTCGGGGCCCTGCTCGCCCTCATCGCCATCGGTCTGAGCCGGGGTGCGAACCTGGCGGCGGCCTGGCACATGGATCCCTTCTGGGCCCCCATCGCCAATGGCGTGCCCCTGTCCGGTGTGGCCCTGTGGACGACCCTGGGTACGGTGATGGTCGGCTCGCTGTTCAGCCTCGACGCCTGGAACAATTTGACCTTTGCCACCGAAGAGGTCCGCCAGCCGGAAAAGACCCTCCCCCGGGCGCTGCTCCTCGGCACGCTCGGGGTCGGCGCCCTGTACCTGGTGACGAACATTGTCTACATGCTTGTCCTGCCCTTTGACGGGATCCAGCACGCCGCCGAGGACCGGGTGGCCACCGTCGTCATGGAGGGGGCCTTTGGCGCTATCGGCGCCAAACTGATGGCAGCGGCGATCATGGTCTCGACCTTTGGCTGCGCCAACGGGATCATCATGGCCGGCAGCCGGGTGCTTTATGCGATGGCGAAAGATGGCCTGTTCTTCGCCAAGGCCGGCGAACTGAACCAGTACGGCGTACCGCAGAATGCCTTGTGGATGCAGGCGTTATGGACCGTCGTCCTGACGCTCTCGGGCTCCTATGGCGATCTGCTGGACTACGTGATCTTTGCCGCCCTGTTGTTCTACGTGCTGACGGTGGCCGGGATCTTCGTCATGCGGCGCAAGGCGCCGAACATGCCCCGGCCGATCCGGGTCTGGGGCTATCCTGTCATGCCGGCGCTCTACATGCTGGGCTGCACGGTGATCATGATCAACCTGCTCATCTACAAGCCGACCCACACGTGGCCCGGCCTGGCCATCGTCCTCAGCGGCCTGCCCGTCTACTGGTTCTGGCAGCGCCGCATTGGCCAGGCTACTTGATCGGGGCGCCGTTCATCAGCCAGGTGGCAAACGTCTCGGACAGGCGGAAGTTTTTGCCGGAATAGCTGGCGGCGAACTTGCACGCAAACGTGAAAAAACGCAGCAAATCGTCCGGTCCGACTTCGGCCATCAGGTCCTCGAGGGACTTCCCCTCGCAGGGCCCCTTGTCGACCGGGGGCATGCCGCTGGTCAACGGGGCACACTCCCGCACGGCGGTCAATGCCAGTTCCATGTACAGGGCCATCACCTGTTTGCTGAACTTGCCGCCCATGCCCGCCTGTACGGCGGTGAACAGAGGACGCTTGGCGTTGTCCAGAAAGATGATGTTCTTTTCCAGCAGGTCATTGAAGTCGACGAAGGGCTCCTGCGCCTCTTCTTCCGCCGTCTCGGCGTCCCAATCGACCTCGTCGTCATACTCGTCCTCCGCCGGGGCGACCCGGCCGAGCAACCCGTTGGCGAAGCGCAACGGGACCAGAAAAACCTGCATGGCAAAGGTCACCGGCACAGCGAAGACCTTGCGGACGAGACCGCCAAGGGCCTGGGTCCAAGCTTCGGCATCCACCGACATGTGGGTGACTTTACGGGAGAGCCCCGACTGGATGCCGTTGATCTGCTCTGTGATCCCGTCGATCGCCAGGGCGATATCATGCGACACGGCCACCGCCTTTTCGTCGGCGGGCGTATTCGGGGCTGCCGGGTTTGGTTTGCGCCTGCGGCGGGGCATATCGGCTTTGGCAGCGGCCGGTGGGGCGGCAGGCGATTTCGTCGCCACGGGGGCGGCAGGGGCCTGTGTCAAAGCGGCGGCAGCTTCCTGCGCGCCCATTTCCCATGTGTCCTGGGGACCTGATTGATTGTCCATGCCGGCCGATCACATTCGCATCTGTCGCTTGCCTAAATTATACCGGCCGTTAGTCGTCGGGCGCCCCATTCATGAGCCAGGTGGCGAACGTCTCCGACAGGCGGAAATTCTTGCCGGAATAGCTGGAGGCGTACTTGTAGCCGAAGGTGATAAACCGCTTGACGTCCTCGCCGGCAATGTCCGACAGGATGTCCTCCATCATCTGACCGGCGAAGCGACCCTTTTCGACGGGCGGCATCCCCGCCGTCAGCGGGGCGCACTCCTTGATGGCGTTCAGGCAGAGCTCCATGATGAACTCTTGCTGCTGTCGGCCGAGCGTGCCCAGTCCCCGGGTCATGTTCGACGAAAACAGCGGCATCTTCTGGTTGTCGAAAAAGATGATGTTCTTTTCCAGCAGGTCGTTGAAGTCCTTCAACTCCCGGGCCGGCTCCGTCACCTTGGGGGCCATCTCCTCGTCCCAGTCGACGGGATCCTCATCGTCGTCGGCGGGCGCCTCACCCATCGAGCCCGTGGCCTTGCCGAGCAACCCCTGGACCAAACGCATCGGAACCAGCACCAGCCGGATGAGCAGCACGATCGGCGTTGCAAATACGGACGTCAGCAACCGCCGGACTGAGGCGCCGACCACTTCGGCCGACTCAGCGGCTTTGGTCAGGGACTTGGCCGCCCCACCCCCGAGATTGCCCAACTGACCGGACATTTGCGTCAGGACCTTGGTCATCTCACCGGAGGCAGCCGCAAGCTGATTGTGTCGATCCACGGTCGACAGGGCATCGGATGCGTTCAGCCTGCCCGTGGCGGGCTTGGCCGGGGCCGACTCCGTAGGTTCATCGCTCATACCGTGTTCAGACCTCTTTGTGGCCCGAGCCCGGCTCCCGGAGCCGGACCAAACTGGCCGCCATCACTGATTTCGGGCGCTCCGCCCACCTTGTTGAAACGTGCCGAATCGCCCGCAGGGCGATAACCGGATTTTACCATAGCGCCCCCTAAGACCGGTTGCGCTTGGCAGCCGCCGTCAGGGGTCATGGCAGGGATGCCGGAAGCTGGTGACATGCTCCGTCCCACCGGTGCCATCACCCCAATCCAAGCACGGCGGCGGCCCGCTCGGGTGTCGGTGCGGTCAATGGTGATCGCCCGCCAGGTCCCGCGAGACCGGTACGCCATCGCCCTCAACGGGCTCAGCCACGGCCGCCGGCGGGGGAGTCTGGGGCAGGGTGAAGGTAAAGGTGGTGCCGTGGGAACCCGACTCGACCCAGATCCGGCCGCCATGTGCTTCGATCGCCCGCTTGACGATCGTCAGACCGAGCCCCGAACCGCCGTGGGCCCGGTTGCGATCCCGATTGACCCGGTAAAACCGGTCGAAGACATAGGGCAGGTCTTGCACCGGGATGCCGATCCCCGTATCGCGTACTTCCCAGGTGATCTCACCGCGGCCACTTGTCAGTTGCAGGTATACCTGACCATCGGCAGGGGTGAACTTGACGGCGTTGGTCAGCAGGTTCATCAACACCTGGGTCAGCCGCACCCGGTCGGCCCAGATGTGCGGGGCATCATCCGCCACCAGATTGACGACGGACACGCCCCGTTGCCGGGCCAGAGGCCCCACGGTGCCCAGCACGGTTTCGCTCAGCTGGTGCGGGTCGACCTGCTGTAGACGGATCGTCTCTTCGCCGGCTTCGTAACGGCTCAGATCGAGGAGGTGGTTCACCAACAGGTGGAGCCGGTCCGCTTCGACGAGCAGATCGTCGCAAAAGCCCGTCACCAGATCCGGATCGTCCTTGGCGCCGTCGACGAGCGACTCGATCAGGACTTTGATCGAGGTCACCGGCGTGCGCAGCTCATGGGAGGCATCGGCGATGAACTCCCGGCGCACCCGCTCGGCCCCGGCCTCAGCCGTGATGTCATGGAACAGGACGACGTGCCCGATCTGCTCGCCCGTCTCGTCCAGCAGGGGCGCGCAATGGCGCTTGAGGACCTGGTCGGGATCCCGCATGACAACGATGTCGGTCCGGGGCAACTCGGGATGCTCGGCCATCGCCCGCCAAATCTGCTCGACGACGGACTTGTCGACGGCCCGCTCGAAAAAGATGCGGTCGTGCGGGTTTTGGACCAGGCGGCCCGTCGCTGCCGGATTGTGAGGGATGAGCAATTGGGCCAGGGCGGGATTGAGGAGCAGGACCTGCTTGTGGCGGTCGTAGATGATCAGCCCTTCGCTCATCGAGTTGATGACGGCCATCAGCTCGCCTTTGCCGAGGGTCCCGGCCGGGGCAAGCACCCGGGGAGGCTGGGCGGCCCGGGTCAT
>JACMPN010000510.1 GCA_014377495.1 Candidatus Sericytochromatia bacterium | reverse complement strand
TGCACCGCGACGAGTACACTGCGGCCACCTCTCCCGACGGGATATGCCGCAATCAAAAGGGGCCGTTTTACAAGCCCGGCACCATCGAGCCATCGCCCTGCTGTGCCCCGTGCGGTCCAAGGCGTCGTGGCCGATGGCTGCGATGCATGTGCCGTCCGCCACGGTATATCGGTCAGGGCCTGCCGCCCCTCAAGGAAGTGATTCTCGGCCTCGTGCTGACGGTAATCACTTTCCGGTTCTACGGCTATTAGTTGGACGTGAAGCTAACGAAGTTCCATGCCAGTAAAACCAAGCTCACCATCGGCGGCGAGACCTGCACCCCGGATTTCCCCGGCACTGGGGGCGCCCTCTGCCTCATCGGGCTGAAGTGGGGAATGCTCCATGCCATCACGTTGATGATCTATGACGCCTGGGCCCGGAAGAACCTCTTGGAGTTCCAGATCAGGAACACCGAATTCTTCCCGGAAACACAGCCGGTCAAGGCCAGCTCCGTGCCGGTCTGACCAACCGTCCGGGTTCGCCGGGGCCCAAGTCCCGCCGGCGGCATGATTCTATCGATCCGGTGCTGTAAAGTACCGGATCGAGTGCTTTCGGGCGTCCTGCGCCCAACAAGTTCGTGACACGAGCGATGGGCCAGTCGGCGATGATGTCGGGCTGGCGGAACGGAAGGCGTCCCATTTCTGAGCCAGGCCCCGAGGTCTTCCCCCTTTTCGTCAAAGTCCTGAAGGAACTGAATGAGGCCGCCCGTCGCCACGATCAGGTCGACATGGCGCAGGCATTCAAGGGCATGGCCCGGCAGGCAGGCCCCGGTGACCTCGAACTCATCCTCGACGAGGTCATCGAGTTCTGGCAGGAAGCCCGCCGCCTGCGGATCTGGCAGTTGGCCGACACGATCCGCAGCGGCCTGCAGTCGCTGCCCGGACTTGTCATCGAGGAACGGCCGGGGCGGCCTCCGACGTGGAAATTCGTCGACTAAGGGGTTGCTTGAATGCACTTGGTCATCGGCTCAATCTTGACTAGTATCGATACTGAGCCTTGCGAGGTTGCGATGCCCCGGCCGACCACGTTGATCGGAATCGCCCTGACCGGAACCCTGGCTCGTCATTGGCGCCGGGATGGCGGGCCTGGCGGCCGCACCTGCCCTGCGTGCCGACGGCTGTGCGGTCATCGGGCTCGCCGGGCGCGGCCGGATCGGGGGACGGGTCAAGACAAGCCATACCTTGTGACGACAAGGCTGGCCACAGGGAACGACGTCCGCCTGGGCAGCCCGTCACGGCCGTGACCACGCTACCTGCCGGCGTACCCGTCACCGCCGGCAGCAAGGTTCACACCGCCAACCGGGCCATGATCACTCTGCCGCTGGGCGTCCTCAAAAAAGGCGCCATCACCTTCACGCCAGCGCTGCCGGCCCGCAGACTGGCCGCCATCCAGCACTTGGGCATGGGCGGGCTCGACAAGGTCTACCTCCGCTAAGACCAGCCGTTCTGGGACAAAACGGCCGGGGTCCTGGCCTTTGTCTCCTTTAGAAAAAGGCCGGTGGGCCGAATTCCCCAAGCGGAACCCAACGCCGCCCAACTGTTTTTCGCTGGCGAGGCAACCTCCGTCAACGACCCTGCAACGGTGCACGGCGCTTATCTTTCGGGCCTGCGGGAGGCGAAGCGGATAAGCAATCTCGACGGTTGATCTGCCCCCCGGCTTCATGCTAGGATAACCAGGTGACAAAGTGTCACGTGTTGCCCACTGTGCCGATCGTAGGATGACTCGATGACCAAGCGTCATGTCTTTACCGCCATTCTGATCGCCGGTTGTGGTCTCTTCGCCTGTGCGGACATGCGCAGCTCCCAGGCGCAGGTGCGGGTCAATGCCGCCAACACGGGCCCGACCTTCACGAACCCCGTCCTATCCACGGACTTTGCCGACCCGATGATTTTGCGGGCCTCGGATGGCTGGTACTACGCTTACGCCACCCAGACGGTGACCCCCAAGCACACCGAAAACATCCAGGCCGCCCGCTCCAAGGACCTCGTGCATTGGGAGACGCTGCCGGACGTGATGCCCGTCAAGCCACAGTGGGCTTCGCAGACCCAGAACTTCTGGGCCCCGCACGTGGTGGAGGCCGGCGGCCGGTTCATCATGCATTTCTCGGCCGAGCGCAACGAGCGCACCGGGCTCTCCCTGGGTGTGGCCACTTCCCGCTCGCCGGCCGGACCGTTCGTCAGCACGAATGCCCCGCTGACCACTGGCCCCGGGTTCCGTGAGATCGACTCGTTTCCCTTCGACGATCCGAACAGCAGCAAGCATTATCTCTATTGGGGCTCCGGTTTCGGTCCGATCCGGGTCCAGGAGCTTTCCGCCAACGGCCTCCAGTTTGCCCCGGGCAGCAAGCCGACCGAGGTCATCCAGCCGAGCAAGGCGCCCTACGAAAACCTCGTGGAAGGTGCCTGGGTCGTCTACCGGCAGGGCTACTATTACCTGTTCTATTCCGGCGACAACTGCTGCAAGGACGAGCCCCACTACGCCGTACTGACCGCCCGTTCGAAGTCACCCACGGGTCCCTTCGTCAAACTGGCCGACGCCACCGGCAAGAGCTCGAGTGCCATCCTCGCCGGCGGCACACGCTGGCTGGGCCCCGGTCATAACGCCGTTGTCACCGACGCCAAGGGGCAGGATTGGATCGTCTATCATGCCATCGACGCCCAGGACCGCTTCAACCCCGGCACCAAGGACGTCCGTCGGCCGATGCTGATCGACCGCCTGAACTATCAGGGCGGCTGGCCGGTCATCGAGGGCGGCGTCCCGTCCGACCGTGCCCAGGCGCTGCCGGCACTTTAGGGATGGGCGTGTCGTCGCAAGCCCAACTGCCGGAGGCCCCGCAGGATACCCTGGTCCGCCTCAGGGCCCGCCAGGCGGCTCATCCGATCTGGGACAGCCGCCTCCTGCAGGCCTGCCGGGCGGGCCATTTGACCAAAGCGGACTTTTACTACCTGTTTGGCCAGTACGATCACTATTCCCGGAACTTCACCCGGTGCCTGGCCGGTCTGATGGCCAATTGCGAGAGCGATCTTTTCCGGGCCCGGCTCTCGGAAAACCTCTGGGAGGAAGGCGGCGGTGCGGCCCCCGAAACCCGCCATGCGGCAATCTTCCGGCGCTTTCTTGTGGATGCGCTGGAGATCGAGCCGGAGACGATCGTCTACGCCGACTCGACGCGGTATTTCGTCCAGTCATACCTCAGTCACTGCCTGCAGGCCGACGGGGCCGCCGGGGCCGCATTCCTGTCCCTGGGCACCGAGGGGATCATCGCCCGCCTGTATGGCGACTTCGTGGCGGGGTTGACCCAAGCCGGCATCCCGGAAGCAGATCTGACCTTTTTCCGCCTGCACATGGCCAGTGACGATGCGCATGCCGAGACGATCGAGCAACTGATGGTCTCCTATGCCGACGCGCCGGGCTGGTCCGAGACCTGCATGCTCGCCATGAACCGGGCCCTGGACCTGCGCCACGGCTTTTTCGACGCCCTCTATGAGACCCTGCAGCACCGCCGGGTGGCCCAGGTGTTCGACCGCATCCATGCCCGACAGTCACTGGCAGCCGATTTGCCTGCCGATGCACCCTTGTCCCACCGGCTGAGTGAGCACGGCCAGCCGATGTATCAGAACACCAACGAACGGCTGAACATCCAGTTCAGCGTCGAGCGGGTGCCCTTTGCAGCGGAGGTGATCGATCCCCGCATCGTGCGGATCCCGGCCGGCAAATACAACGAAAACCACCGGCATGCCCATGAGACGGTGTTTTACATCGTCCAGGGCACGGGTCAGGTGATCATCGATGACCGGACCATCCCCGTGCAGGCTGGCGATATCGCCTTTGTGCCCCGCTGGGCGACGCACCAGTCCCAAAACACGGGGGCCGGCGAGATGGTCATTCTGGCCCTGACGGACTTCGGCCTGACGGGCAGGGCCGCCATCGGCGATGCCTTCCACACCCCCAGGCACCAGGCCACGGAGCCATCGCCCCCTGAGCCGGTTCAGGGCGAACCACCCAGCCGTTAAGCGACCATTTGCCGGCAGAGCACGGAGAGTTTCTCTTCTTCCTGGGTGATGCGGGTCTTCAGCCTGCCGATGCGCATGCCGAGATCCCGCACGAAATCCAGCCCCAGGTCGGCGTCGTGCTGCAGGTCGTATTTGTTGAAAAAGGCGATGGTGTCCGTCGTGATCGCCGTCATGCACGCCTGAAACTGCAGGGCTCCCCCTTTGGCATCCGCAAGCCACGGGAGCGGCTGGTAAAGAAACTCGCCCTCTTTGCCGAGGTGGGCCACGATCAACGCCTTTGCCTGGGCGAGTTCCTTGACCGCCGCCGCCCGGACGAACTTCTGGGATTTGATCGCCTGCAAATGGGCCAAAATCGTGCGATTTTCCGCTTCAAGCTCGGCAATCAGGTCGGTCATATGGCCTCCGGCAGGGATCATGCAATAAATAATCCATCCTACTGCTTCTTCACTTCTACAGAAGCAACACGAGGCTTGCCCCCCTTGTGAAAAGTGCCCGACCAGTGCCTGGCCGGGAACTTTTCGCAAGGGGCGACGTCCCCAAAGTGAACGGCTGCTTAACATAGCAATACACGGCAACATAAATCATTGCAGTCATACCGGCTCACACGCGGTGGATCGCCATACGCCGTTCACGCTCCCTTTATTTGCGAAAGCAGGAGACCCCATGTTGACTTCACGCCCCATTGCCTTCTTGATCGCCGGTTCCCTCAGTCTCGGCATGCTCGCCGGCTGTACCTCATCGCCGACCGGTACCAACCAAAACCAGTCCGGATCGCAATCCGCCAGGGCACAAACCTCCCAGGAAGCAGCCTCAGTTTCCCAGACCGACCAATCGATGAACGACATGGAAATGGTCGGTGAGCAACAAAGCAATTTTTCCACCCAGGCCATCGGCATCCCGCAAGCGACGGCCGACGGGATGGTTTCAGCCACCGCCATCGGCACGGGTCTCCCTGTGACCGCCAACATTGAGGTCAGCGCCACGGCCAAGGCCGCCATCCTCAGCCTGACCGCCGAGCAGAAAGCCGCCCTCAAGCAGCGGACCCAGACCCTAACCGCCCGGGCAGGCACTCGCCTGCAGGCCCTCAATGAAGCCGCCAAGAAGGCGATGGTCCGGACCTCGGTGGCCAATGATTTTGGCGGCCAGACCGTGACGATGACCTTCAACTTCACCGCCCCGAACGGCAACACCCACAAATCCACCATGGTCCGGGCCTATAACGGCGACAAGGTCCTCGTGGCATCCACGCTGACGATCAGCCGGTCCCTCAAGAACGGCATGACGGTGAACATGCTACGGACCAGGGAACTGCAGGCGGACAGCAGCTACAAAGTGCACGCTGAAACGACGCAGACCCTGCCCAACGGTCAAAGCCGGGTGACGATCTCGGACAAGACGATCAGCGCCACCGGCGCCATCTCGGGCACCGGCACCCTGAAGCGGATGAGCGGCACCAGCATCAGCAAGACGGTGAACATCACCTTGGGTGGCACAGAAGAAAAAGCGGCGACCACGGTGACCGACCTCGAAGCCCAGACCTCCGCCAAGGTGGAGCCCACGATTGAAACCGGGACGGCCACGTCCGCCACGGTGACGACCGCCGGCAGCAGCGCCACCGAGGTCACCGTCGGTGCGGATCTGGACGCCACGGTTACCGCCTCCTAACCAGCGGGCAGGTCAACCCAACAGGCCACGACCTGACATAGAAAACGCCCGGTCCACGCTGATGGCCCAGGCGTTTTCTCTTTGCCGCTTACTCCGCCCCGTAGGCAGCGGCCACGGCGCTGCCCCACAAACGCTGGATCGACCGTCGTCCTGCCTCGGTCGGATGGATCCCATCCGCCTTCAATTCCTCGGGATGGGTGCGGAACCACGTATACAGGTCCGCACCAGGCGCCAGACCATTCTGCCTGACCAGGTCGTCGACGATGGCGACGTAGGGTGCGACGTCGATGCGGACATGCCAGGAGGTCCGGGCCAGCATCGGCACCCGGCCGGACAGGCGGACGGCATCGATCATCGCCTGCAGGTTGGCCCGGTAATGGGAGAGCGGCAGCCTTTGACCGCAATCGTTGCCGCCGAACCCGATGCCGACGCCGCTGCCCGGCGGACACAAAGCCAGGGCGCCGGGCAGCTTTGCCAGCCCCTGACGGGTGTTGTCGCCACTTGTGCCGCCGTCGATGACCACGGGCCAGTGGGTCGGTCTCGCCGCATGGAGCGTCGCCACAAAGTCATGGGTGGGCACGCTGTTGAAACTGGCATCGGTGACGCTGTCGCCCAGAAAAAACCAGCAGTCCAGGCCTGCAGGCACATCAGCGGTGGCGATCCCGATGTCCTGCAGGGCCAGCGCCGGCCCGCCGGCATCGATCCGGAGGCGGATCCAGCGGGCCCCCTGAACGGCCCCGCCCAACGTGTCGGCACGGCCCCGCACAGTATTCGCCGGCACGGTCATCAGGGTCAGCCAGACACCATTGCGGCCGTCCGTCGAATCGGTCGAGGCCTGCCACCGATATGCCAGGGGCGCAGCCTCCAGGTTTAGATAGCCAAAGCCCTGGGCGTGCCAGCTGGCCACCAGCGTCCGGCCGGCCGGCTCCGACAGGGGCATGGCGATCCAGGCATCGTGGCGGGCCGTCGGTACAAGACCCGAGGAGGGACCGGTGGGTACCCATGCCGTCAGCGGGTTGCCGTCTGTCGCATTGGTGGCGACACCGCTGCTGGCCACAGCCCCGGCCTTCAGCAGGATCGGCCGCACCGGTACCAGTGGGGCAAGGCGGACGACGTCCGAAACGGGTCCGACACCAGGTGCGGCCCCGACACCGGGACCGGCCAGAGCCACCATCAACGCCATACAAGCTGCCTGCGCCGAGCGGCTCTTCGTCATGACGGCCCCCCTCTCCAATGTTGCGTTCAAAGACTGAACGGAAAGTCTACTATGTGTTTGCTGTTGCACGCACACAGGAGTCAAACGCATGGCTGATCAACGGAACTCGCGCACCCAGAACCGTTCCATGGCGCGAGTCTTCGGAGGACTGGCCCTGTCGGTCGCCTGCGGGATCGGACTCGGCATAACACCGGCCCAGGCGGCGACGACCATCGAGTTTGAACAAAGCGAGCGCCTCTTCACTGCGGTGGCCTGGCTGAACTGGATCGCTGATGAAGATGCGGTCGAAGCGGCCCTCCCGTCCTTTGCCGTCCGCCAGGCACTGAAAAATCAGCTCAAGACCCTGCCGGCTGCCCTGCGGACCAAGCACCGGGCGGCATACGACCAGTTCCTCCCCGGGTCGTCGCTCTACGTGCGCAACGGCCTGTTCCTGAACAAAAGCAACCTTTACGGCGAGCCGCCTGAACTGAGCCTCCACCTGCCGCCGGACGATTACACGGGCCCTGCGGCATGGGGGTTGCGCCAGCTCAGCAGCCTCAACGTGCCATCGGGGGATCTCCTCAAGGAGTTTTACGCCGCCGCAGACCTGCACACTTTCTGGACCCGTCAGTACCAGCCGGCCCTCGCCGCCGTGCAAAACCGTCTGGCGGGGCCCGGACAGAAGGCCATGGCCGAGACGCTGAGCCTGTTGCAAAAGCAGCCCACCTTCCCGGTGGTCATCCACCTCAACCTGCTGGGCACATACGGCATCGCCGGGCAGACGGGCTACGCACCATGGCGGAGTCGCTACGACATCAAGATCAATCCGACTGTCGGCGAGACGCCGGCCGATGATGCCCGCACCGTCAGGGTCATGCAGCACGAGCTGACTCACGTGGTGCTCAACGCCGCCGTCATCTCCCACACAGACCTGCTGATGCCCCAGATGGAAACCGTGGCCAAGGGCCTCGGTCTCCCAGGTGTTTCGCCGCCACCCGAACTGATGGCTCAGTGCATCGAGATCCAGGCGATGCCCGCATCGATGCGGCAGACCACCGCCTACAGCCGGAAAAACCTCCTGTACTTCCATTTTGCCGATCAGCTACCCGCCTATCTCGCATCAAAGCAGACGATGGCTGAGTTTCTCCCGACGCTGTTCCGGGCCTATGACCCCAAACGGGAGCTGCAGCGCTGGCAGGTGATGGACGTCGCCCGCAACGAGGGCGCCACCGCCCGCCTGCGCCAGAAGGACGTCGATGCCATCCTCAACGCCGACAAGCCTGCCGCAGAGACTGTAAAACAATTGGAATGCCTGATCGCTGCCGATCCCACCCAAATGCTCGCCCGATACTGGCTGGGCGTCTACGCGTTTCGGGACCTCAAGGACCTGCCCCGGGCCAAGCGCGCCCAGGCGGACCTGGCCGCCCGAGATCCTGCACTCAGTGGTCTGCCCGCCGTCTATCGGCCGTGGTTCTTCTACTGGCAGGGGATGCTCGCTGACGGTGAAGGACGCAAGGCCGATGCCGTCAGCGCCATGCGCCGTGTGTTGACCCTGGTTGAAAATGACGCGCCACCGGCCGACAAGGCCCGCAAGGTCCTGGCCAGGCTCGGCAGTTAGCGTCGCCGGCCGCTGCCGGTCAGATCGCCGCGGGCGGCCGTCTCCGCTCTGGAGGCCGGTGTCCGGCGGGCGGCCAGCCAGTGATCGAGGCTGTAGCGACCCGGGACATGATGGAGCAGTTGCAGGCAGACCCCGAGCAGGCAGAGGTTTTTGACGAAATTGCTGCGCTGATAGACGTCCCAGAGCCAATGCCAGTCAGATGGCAAGCCAGCTGGATGACTGAACAGGGCCGGCCCGTGCAGGCCGAGGGTGACCACCAACAGAAAGCCGCCGAGCATGGCGGCGCCCCGGTGGATCCGGTAGCCGAGTAGGACGTGCAGGCCGCCGACGAGCAGGACGATTCCCGCCGCTTCCGTCACGAGGGGCACGGATGCCAGCCAGACGGGCATCATCTGCCGGATCAGGGCGTTGGAGAACAGGTGTTCGCCGCCCATGCCGAGGAAGATGCTACTGAACAGGAGCCGAAACAGCAGGTCGACCCGGTCTTTAGTGAGTAGGTGTGTCATCAGCGGGCTCCTTGCCCCATTCCCGCACGCCGGGGAGGCACAGGTAGAGTAACCGGTGGTACAACGCCCGGGGCATCAGGCGGCGCAGCAGCAAAAAGAGCTGGGCATCGAAGGTGGCCAGGACCCGCAGCGGCGGATCGGCCTGGTGTATCACCCTGAGGATCTGGGCGGCGATGCTCTCGGGTGTGGCCAGGGTGTAATCCATCAGGCGCTGCACCAGCCGGGACATGTGGCGGTAATACGGGGCATAGGGCGCTTCCGGGCGCGTCGGGTCGAGCCCCTGCGGGTAGCGGACCTGCTGAAATGCCGTGGAATGGATGAACCCGGGCTCGATCAGGCAGACCCGCACCCCCCAGGGCCGCATCTCGTACCACAGGGCCTCGCTGGCGCCTTCCAGGGCCCACTTGGAGGCACTGTAGGAGGCCATCGTCGGCATGGCCATCATGCCGCTTACCGAGGAGACGTTGATGATGTGTCCGGCCCGCTGGCGGCGCATGAACGGCAGCACCAGCCTGATCAGATTCATCGGGCCCAGGTAATTGGGGGTCAGCTGTTGCAACTCGTCATTGGCCGACATGTCTTCGACGACGGACCGATAGGCGATGCCGGCATTGTTGACGAGGACGTCGATCCGGCCCCAACGGCTGAACGCTTCGGCGACGACGGCCTTGTGGCTTTCGAAGTCCCCGAGTTCCAACTGCCGGAAGAGCAGCCGCTCCGACTCGACCAGGCCCGAATCGGCAAAGCGGGGCAGTGACTCCGGCCGGGCCGTGGCGATGACCCGGAAGTCCACAGCCACCAGCAGCCGGGTCAAAGCCAGGCCGATACCCGTACTGGCCCCGGTAACCAGGACCACCCGCTGTGCATGTTGCCCGTTGTGCATCATTCAGCCCCTTTTGACCGGTGCCGCCTGCATCCACCATACCCACTCGGCTCGGTAAAAGGCAGCCTCAATGCCATCTCCCCCATGAAAGGCAGTGACACCCAGCATCCCGGCACGGGCAAGGTGCGCCTCTACCCGGCGGCTCTGGCCAAAGAGACGGACCGACACGCCCCTTTGCTCCTGCTCCTCCATGAGACCCGTCACGCCGCCCAGTTCCAGACGACCTCCGAATCGACGCCTACAATCAGGCGAAAATGCGGCAGTTCGAACGCCTATAGCAACAAAAAGCAAGCGATGCCATGCAAAACGGGCCCCGAAAGATCGTCTGGGCCCGTTTTGGCGGTGTTTAGCCTTCAGCCAGCTTAAGCTTCTGGCGTTTGGTGCGGGTGGTGATCGGGTGGATCACCGCGGCGTCCGGGGC
>JACMPN010000509.1 GCA_014377495.1 Candidatus Sericytochromatia bacterium | reverse complement strand
TTTCCAAGGCGTTGCACCTTGTTGTTCTGCTCGCAATGCGCTAGATTGCCACACTTAAGCCAGGCGATGCCCGTCTGCCCAGTGGGTGGACGATAAACAGGGTGAGCCCTGGCGGTTTTGCCAGTACCGATCCGGGTGGGACGACCCCTCTCTGCCGATCGGGTCGATAGAGGGAGGGACCATGTCCCAAGAAGAGCTTCTGACCAGCGGTACCGCTGCGACCCATGGCCGGCGGCCCGAGTTTCAGCCGACGATGGATCCGCCGGACGCCCGTTTTGTGCCTGGCCCGCCCCCGACCACACCCAAGGATGTCGACAGCCTGGACGTCTGGGGCTTCACGGACACCACGTTCGCCGTGAACGACAAGGGCAATGTCGCCGTCACCGGCAACCGTTACGACGGCCTCAGCGGCCAGGAGTTGCCAAACCTCCTGCCCTGGTTTCAGAACGTCACCAAGGTCTCCTTTGACCCGGCGGACAAGCACATCTCGTCCTACCCGCCGGCGATCCCGGAGCCGCAGGTGCACCACGATTTCATGACGGCGCTGAAGGGCCGCTTCGAGGCCGGACAGATCGATCAGACGCCGGCCTGCCGTCTGCGCCACGGCCACGGTCAGACCCAGGAAGAGATGTACGCCATCAAGCACGGGCGGCTCCCCCGCATTCCGGACATCGTCGTGTTTCCGCACGATGACGAGCAGGTGGCGGCCCTGGTCCAGATGGCCGTCCGCCACGACATCAACCTGATCCCTTTCGGCGGCGGCACCAACGTCACCGATGCCCTGCGCTGCCCCGAAGGCGAAACCCGGGTGATCGTCAGCGTCGACATGCGGCGGATGAACCGCATCCTGTGGATCGATCCGATCAACCGCCTGGCCTGTATTCAGGCCGGAGCCATTGGCCGCCACATCATGGAGCAGTTGGGCGAATTCGGCTGGACTATGGGTCATGAGCCGGACAGCATCGAGTTTTCCACCCTGGGCGGCTGGATCGCCACCCATGCCAGCGGCATGAAGAAAAACCGTTACGGCAACATCGAGGACATCGTCCAGGACGTGACCCTCGTCTCGCCCTCCGGCAACCTGACCCACACGGGGGCGGCACCGCGGGAGTCCATCGGCATCGATCCCCGCCGCTGGGTGTTTGGTTCGGAAGGGGCCCTGGGCATCATCACCTCGGCGATCGTCCGCCTGTACGAGCTGCCGGAAGTGCAGCGCTTCGGTTCGGTCCTGTTCAAGGATTTCACGATGGGCCTGAAGTTCATGTACAACCTGACCCAGACGGGCAAGATCCCGGCCAGCGTCCGTTTGGTCGACAACCTCCAGTTCCAGTTCGGCCAGGCATTAAAGCCGGCGCCGGAAGGCGCCAAGGCCGTGAAGAGCAAGCTCGAAAAGCTGCTCGTCACCAAGGTCCTCGGTTATGAACCCAATCAGATGGTGGCCTGCACCCTGGTCTTTGAAGGCTCCAAGCAGGAGGTCGCCGAGCAGGAGGCGGTCGTCTACCGGCTGGCCAAGGAAGTCGGCGGCATGAAGGCCGGCGAGGACAACGGCAAGCGCGGGTACACATTGACCTACGGGATCGCCTATATCCGCGATTTCGTCATGGTCCATCATTACATCGCCGAGTCCTTCGAGACGTCGGTGCCGTGGAGTCAGGCGATGACCCTGGCAGCGCGCGTCAAGCAGCGCATCCGGGACGAGCACCATGCCCGCAACCTGCCCGGTGAGCCGTTCATCTCCTGCCGGGTCACCCAGGTTTACCCGACGGGCGTCTGCATTTACTTTTACTTTGCCTTCTATTACAAGGGTGTGGCCAATCCGTCCCAGGTGTATCACGAGATCGAGAACGCGGCCCGGGATGAAGTGCTGCGCTGTGGCGGCTCGCTGTCCCATCACCATGGGATCGGCAAGTTGCGCCTGCCGTTCATGAACCAGGTCCTGTCGCCGGCGGCGTTGTCCTGGCGGGTGGCGGCCAAGAAGGCCCTCGATCCGACGAACGTCTTCGGCTGTGGCAACCTCACGGCCCCAGGAGTGGATCCATGACGGCGGGATACATGACCAAGATGACGGCGCCCGGGGCGCATGTCCTGATCACCGGATGCACCGGTTTTTTGGGCAAAATCGTCCTCGAAGAACTGATCCGCCTGCGGGAGTCCGTCGGCCTTGCTCGGGTGTACGTGCTGATCCGCCCCAAAAAGGGCCGGACGCCGGCGGAGCGCTTCGAGCACGACCTCGTGCCCTCGCCCGCCTTCCACCTGCTGCCTGATGGCTGGTGGGACTGCTGCGAGCCCATCGCCGGTGACGTATCCGCCAGTCAGATGGGCTTGAACGCAGCCGATTGGTTGACCGTGACCACCAACGTCACGCACCTGATCCACAGTGCCGCCTCGATCGAGTTCGACCTGCCCCTCGCCGAAGCCGCCAACTCCAACATCACGGGCGCCCTGGAGATGCTGGAGCTGGCCCGGGCCTGCACCAAACTGGAGCGGCTCGTCGACGTCTCGACGGCTTACGTCAGTCCCCATCCCGAACCCGGTGCCACCCACGTCGTCCACGAGCGGCTGGAGACACTGCCCTTCGACGTCGAGGCCGTCTACCAGACGATTTTGGACGGCACGGCCGACCAGACGGCGCTGATGGCCCAAACCGGTCATCCGAACACGTACACCTTCACCAAGTGTATGGCGGAGATCCTGCTGGCGAAGCGGCGTGGCACCGTGCCCCTGACCATCGTCCGGCCGAGCATCATCTCGGCCTGCTGGCAGTACCCCTTTCCGGGCTGGATCGACAGCCGGGCCGCCTTTGCCGGCTTCCTGTCGCTGTACGGCCTCGGCCATTTGAAAATCGTCTCCGGCTCGCTCGGCAACCATATGGATGTCGTGCCCGCTGACGAGGTGGCCCTGCGGATCCTGCGGGCGGCCTTCGAACCCCTCACCGCCGCCGACGGCGAGCTGCCGATCCGCTATGCCGTGGCCGGACTGGCCCAGTCCAGCACCTGTGCTGAAATCCGCGACGCCATCTACGCCTTTTTCGAGCCGCGCACGCAGGTCAAGCTGACCCCGCTGCACATCGCCCCGGCCAGTCCCACCCTGTCCACCCAGGAGTGGCTGCACCACCGCCTGCCCACCAAGTCGGCTCAAACCGCCATGCGCATGGTGGGGCGGTCACGGGAAGCGAAGGACGCCGGCCGGTTGCACGACGTGCTCGTTTACCTTAATCAGGCGTTTCCCTTTTTCACGACCCGGGAGTACGACTTCCGGGCCAGTTGGCCCCTGGAGCCCTTCGGGCTGACGGCCGCGAGCTACCAGATCGCCATCTGCGAGGGTGTCTACCGCTACCTGCTCAGGCAGGAGCTGGATCAGGTGTCCTTTGCCGGCAAAAAACAGAAGGACACGACCCCCGGTCTGGTCTGGGCGGCCCGATTGCCGAAGGGCAACACCGTCATGCGGACGATGGGCGTCATGTTGCGGGACGCCTTCCGCCGCTGTCTCGATCTGGCGACTTTCGACGAGCCGTCCTTCCGGAAAGGCGTCGCCGCCTTGCGCGACGGGGAGGGCATCATCCTCATCCCGTCCCACCGCAGCTATTTCGACTTTCTGCTCTTTCCCTACCTGCTGCTCGTCCGGCCGGACATCGGCCTGCCGATGCCGCATATCGCCGCCACCGAGGACTTCGCCAAGCTGCCCGTCGTCGGGCGCATGCTGCAGGCTGCCCAGGCCTTTTACATCCGCCGGGGGCTCGGCAAGCCGGATCCCGAGCTGGCCGCCAAGGTGCAGGATCTCGTTAAAAACCGGCAGGCGATCACCTTCTTCATCGAAGGCACCCGCAGTCGGGCCCGCCGCTTCCTCAGCCCCCGGCGTGGCCTGCTCCGGGCCCTGCAGCAGACGGGCCAGTCATTCGTCGTCCTGCCCATCGCCATCACGTACGACCGGGTCCCCGAAGAGGCCGTCTTTCTGCGGGAACTGAACGGCGGGGCCCGGGCCCGGAGTGGCCTGAAACCCGTGATCAACTGGATCGGCAGTTTGCGCCGGGGCGACGTGCGGCTCGGCCGGGCCCATATCGTCTGTGGCGCCCCGTTGCGCATGGCGCCGGAGACGGACGTCCACGCCCTCGGCGAAGCCATCCGGCAGACCCTGCACACGGAGACGTTCGCCACCACGTTCCACCTGTCGGCCTTCCTGGCGCACCGGGATCTGCCCAGCGTGACCGTGGCGTCGCTGCGCCATGCCATCGAGCGGCGTGGCGGCCGGGTCCTGGACAGTGCCCTGAAAGACGGGGCCACCGTGTCGCCGATGGTCGAGCGGACGACGCAAATGCACTGGTCGCACTGGTTTATCGGCGATGCTCTCGCCCTGGTCCCGGAAAATCCGGCCCTGCAGTACTTTGCCCGGCAGCACAGCAAGCTGGACGTCGCCGTCCGGCCCGAACCCACCGATCACCGGCTGATGGCCGTGCTGACGGCGATTTTTGAGCCGATCGTGGCGGATTTCCGACATGTGGCGGCGACGGTGGCAGCGGAGATGGGGCCGACCGGCCTGACCCGGGAGGATCTCCTGGCCCGCTGCGA
>JACMPN010000508.1 GCA_014377495.1 Candidatus Sericytochromatia bacterium | reverse complement strand
TCGACGCGTATCGACC
The DNA here is from genome assembly GCA_014377495.1 of Candidatus Sericytochromatia bacterium. Taxonomy (GTDB): domain Bacteria; phylum Cyanobacteriota; class Sericytochromatia; order JACMPN01; family JACMPN01; genus JACMPN01. Next base: position 14,377 of record JACMPN010000508.1, on the reverse strand, counting down.
GGGCCCCTTTGCCGCTTGTCCGGGTGCTTTAACCCTGCTGCCGCAACTGCCGTTGGCGCCGGAACAGATAGGCGATGACCCGGTCCTCGTCCTTGCGGGGCATCCCGGAAAAGCTGCAGGCGACCACGTACTGGCCCGTCAGCGGCTGGATCCGGCGGACGAGCAGCTTCGTCGACAGCCAGTCCTGCCCTTCCTTGGCCGCCAGGTTCACGGTGAAATCCAGCAGGCCGGACATCGGCTCCGGGGCAAAGAAACTGATCCCGCCCGCCGCGATGTCCCGCAGCGTGATGTCGAGGATGCCCGCTTCCGTCTCGATCCTGCCCGGCAGATCCGTCGGCACCCGTACGGCCTCGCGCCGTTGCGACCGCACGATCGTCTGCGGCACCGACAGGCAGAGGGCGACAGGCACGAAATGCGCGTAACCGAGGACCCGGGCATCAAAAGAGTAGAGCGCGTCTTCCAACAGGCAGACGACGTGCAGGATCGTATTGACGGGCAACTCGACCATTTTGCCACTCACCTTGGGGATGTCCACGTGCAGGACGTCCGGCTCCAAGCCGATGACCATGCTGCGGAAAATCCCGGCGGACAGGGCGCCGGTCAGATCGTCCATCAGCTCGAGTTGCAGGGGATACCCCGGGATCAGGCAACTCTCGGGGCTGACATTTTCCATGGCGTTCCTCTTTGGACGACAGTCACCGGATGGCGGGCCCTGACTGAAAAGGCTCCTGCATCGTGCCGGATCCGGCAGGTTTTTGACTGTGAGCGCTTACACAAGCCTGCCTCTGTCGGTGCCGGTGGTCAGTCGATGGCGACGTTGCCCACAGTCTGCAACTGTACCTGCTGGGGGACGATCTCGTTGTAGGCCAGGATGACGAGGGTCGGCACGGAGCGCTCCGTCAGCCGGCGCAGGACGAGACGGATCTTGGCCGAGCAGATGATCAGCGGCTGATAGCCCTTGGCTGCCGCCTTTTCCACTTCCTTGGTGATGGCGTTGATGATCTTCTGGGCCGTGTTTGGCTCCAAATTGACCATCATCCCCATCTCGTTGCGACTGACCGCCTCACTGATCAGCTGCTCCAGCTGGGGCTGCAGGGTGATCACGGGCATCGTCCCGTTGGGCAGGGCGTACTGCTGGCAGATGCTGCGGGCCAGTGCCTGACGGGCGTACTCGCTGAGCACATCGGGATCCTTGGTCGAGCGGCTCCAGTTGGCCAGGGCTTCCAGAATCGGGGTCAGGTCGCGGATCGAGATGCGCTCCTTGAGGAGGTTCTGCAGGACGCGCTGGATCTCGCCGACGCTGAGCAGACCGGGCACGAGCTCCTCGACGACGGCCGGAGACTCGCTCTTGATGTGGTCGAGCAGGGTTTGGACGTCCTGACGGGTAAGGACCTCGCTGGAGTACCGTTTGACGATCTCGGTCAGGTGGGTGGCGATGACCGTGCTGGGGTCGAAGACGGTGTAGCCGAGGATCTCGGCCCGTTCCTTCTGGGCTTCGCTGATCCAGGTCGCCGGCAACCCGAAAACGGGCTCCGTCGTGTCGATGCCCTCCATCTTGTCGGTGGCGATGCCCGGATTCATCGCCAGGAAATGGCCGACGTGGATCTCGCCGTGGGCGATCTCGATCCCCCGCAGCTTGATCGAGTAGTCGCGGGGCTTCAGCTGGATGTTGTCCCGGACGCGGATCGGCGGCAGGACCAGACCGAGCTGCAACGCCATCTGCCGGCGGATCTTGGTGATCCGTTCCAACAAATCCCCGCCCTGATCCGTGTCGACGAGTGGGATCAGCCGGTAACCGATCTCCAGCTCCAACGGGTCGATCTTGAGCAGGTTGACCATGTTTTCAGGCTCTTTGGGCGCCGAGGGCCGGCCGATCGCCCCCGGGGCACCGTCTGTCAGGGCCGGGGTACCGCCGCTCGCCGCACCGCTGGCCGAGGCGAGCGAGGCCACGCCCTCGTTTTTGCTGCGCTGCATGAACCAGGCAATGCCGGCGACGAGACCGCCGATCAGCAGGAAGGGCACCTTGGGCAGGGCCGGCACCATTGCCATGCTCAGCAGCACGGCACCGACGATGCCGACGGCCTTGGGGTTGAAGAAGATCTGGCGGCCGATGTTTTCGCCGAGGCTCAGCTCACTGGCGGCCCGGGAAACCAGGATACCCGTGGCCACCGAGATGACCAGGGCGGGGATCTGGGTGACCAGACCGTCGCCGATGGTCAGCAGGGCGTAAGTCGTCAGGGCGGCCCCGATGTCCTTGCCCTGCTGCAGGGTGCCGATGAGGATGCCGCCGATGAGGTTGACGACGATGATCACGATACCGGCGATGGCATCACCCCGGACGAACTTGCTGGCCCCGTCCATGGCGCCGTAAAAGTCCGCCTCCCGCTGGATCACCTGCCGGCGCTCACGCGCCTGCAGCTCATCGATCATCCCGGAGTTGAGGTCGGCATCGATGGCCATCTGCTTACCGGGCATGGCGTCCAGGGTAAAGCGGGCGGCGACTTCCGAGATACGGCCGGCACCGGCCGTGATGACGACGAACTGGATGATCGTCAAAATCAGGAAGATGACGAAACCGACGATGTAATTGCCCCCGACGACGAAATTGCCAAAGGCTTCGATGACGTGACCGGCATGGCCGTTGCTGAGGATCAGCCGGCTGGTGGAGATGTTCAGGCTCAGGCGGGCCAACGTGAGGACGAGCAGCAGCGTGGGGAACGTCGAAAACTGCAGGGGCTGCTCGGCATAGAGCGAAACCATCAGGACCATCAGGGCGGCCGTGAGGTTCAGCACCAGCAGGATGTCGAGGATGAACTCGGGCAGCGGCAGCATCATCACGCAGACGATGGCGATGACGAAGACCGCCAGCGCAATGTCGCCCTGCTTGAGGATCCGATCAAAGGCGGAGACGGGTGTGGTGACGGTCGTGGCCATAGTTAGTCGGTGATACCCATGATCAGAGGCTCATTTTGCCGCTCAAGCGGAAGACGTAGACGAGGATGTCCGACACGGCGGCATAGAGCTCGGAGGGGATCTCGTCCCCGATCTCCGTGTCGCGGTACAGGGCCTGGGCGAGCGGCTTGTTTTCGATGATCGGCACGTTGTTTTCCTTGGCGATTTCGCGGATCTTTTTCGCCAAGTGGTCGGCACCCATGGCAATCACCGTCGGGGCGCCCATTTTGCTGACATTATACTCGATGGCAATCGCCAGATGCGTGGGGTTGGTGATCACCACGTCGGCCCTGGGGACATCCTGCATCATCCGCTTGCGGGACGCCTGCATCCGCAACTGCCGCTGTCGGCCCTTGACCGCAGGGTCACCGTCCTGGCTGCGGTTTTCGTCTTTGACTTCCTGCTTGCTCATCTTGATCGATTTATCAAAGCGCCGTTTGGCCAAAACATAATCGACGACGCCCAGGATGAGCAGGGCCATGCCGACCTTCCAGCAGACCTCCCAGACGAGGGCGGCATAGGTGCTGCCCGCTTCGGCCAAATCCATATGCACGGTGTCGATCAGCTTGGGATAGCCCCGCAGGACGATCGTCCAGCCCAGCCAGCCCAGCGCCGTCAGCTTCAGGATGTTGACGATCAGCGACTGGTAGGGCTGGGCCGAGAAAAAGCGGGGAAAGCCGCTCTGCCCGAAGGGGTTGACCCGGCTGATGTCCACCCGCAGCAGGGCGGGATTGAAGATGATCCCTGTCTGGATGACACTCGTGGCCACCCCGAAAAAGAGCATGCCCAGGAGGATCGGCGCGAGGAGCGTCAGCATCTGGAGGCTGTAATGCTGCATCATGTCGTTGGCCTGATCGGCGGACACATCGGTCGGGAAGTGGCGCCAGGCATTGATCGTCAGGGACTCGAGCTGGTTCCAGGCAGGCAGGGCCAGGGCCCGCAACATGAAAATCGCCAGAATGAACTTGATCCCGATCGACAGGTCCATGCTTTTGGCAGCATTGCCCTTGTTGATCGCGTCCTGGCGGCGTTTCGGTGTCGCCTCTTCGGATTTTTCGCTTTCGAACACAGGGGCTTACCTCAGGGCTTTTCGGAAACGTCCTCACACGGCATCGGTTCGACGACCGCTGACTGCGGCTCCCTGGCACAGACGGCCAAGCCGCAACCTGATCCCAGCTTACACCCCTGCCGCCGGCCAAAACCAGCATGCCGACGCGATCCGACGGCCGGCAGGCCCGTGTTGCGTCATCGGCGAGGCAGTCTCCCCCCGATAGTCAACGGACGGTGAATCGGGCTACTTTACCAGCGGCCTTTCGGACTGATCTATTTTGTGCTGGAAAGTATTCCCACCAAACACCCCGTTGCCCGCATACCGCCTCATCGCACGCCAGAGGGAGAATCATCCTTGTCCACGTTCCGCCTGAACAACGACCGCCTCCTGGAGGTCAGTCTGCAAAACGAGAAGGTCATGGCCAGAGCCGGCGCCATGGTGGCCTATGACGGTACGATCAAGTTCGAAAAAGCGATTCTCGGCGGCGAGGGCCTCTTCGGGGCCCTCAAGCGCAAGGTGACCAACGAAAGCCTCGACGTGATGACGACGAGCGGGACCGGCACCGTCTATTTTGCCAATGCCGCCCGCGAAGTGGCGGTCATTCCCCTCCAGGGTGAAAAGGTCTTCGTGGAGAGCAGCAGCCTCCTCGCCTACGATGTGACGTTGCAGACCAACACCGTCTTTGCCGGTTTGCGGGGTGCAGCGTCCGGCCAGGGGCTGTTCACGACGACGATCGAGGGCACGGGCAATCTGGCCGTGTTTTCCCACGGCAACCTGATCATGCTCGACGTGACCCCCGGTCAGCCCCTGTTCGTCGATCCCGACGCCTTCGTCGGCTACAAGGGCGACATCCAGCAGGCGTTCATCTTCGACGTGAATTGGAAAACGATGATCGGCCATACGTCCGGTGAGTCCTACCAGCTGAAATTCACGGGCACAGGCGTCGTCTACATCCAGCCATCGGAACTGAAGTAGGCCGCGCCCCGTTCCGCCATGCCTGAGGAGATTTTGCGATGCCGAGCTATCAGCTGACCAACGAAAAAATGCTGGAGGTCCAGCTCAACAATGAAACCGTTTACGCCAAGCGGGGCGCCATGCTCGCCTATCAGGGCCAGGTCGCCTTTTCCAGGTCGTTCCTGGGCAGTGAGGGCATCCAGGGGGCGGCCATGCGGGTCGTGACCAACGAAGGCTATCAGCTGATGGCCGCCGTCGGCACGGGCTCCGTCTACTACGGTCAGAACGGTCTCTTCGTTACGGTGATCACGCTCCGGGGCGAGACCTTTTACGCCGAGAGCGACAGCCTCCTCGCCTATGACGGCCGTCTGCGCACCGGCACCGTCTTTCAGGGCAACCAGGGTGTCCAGGGCCTCATTCGGGGCGCTGCCACGGGCCAGGGGCTTTTTACAACAACCCTGGAGGGGACAGGCGAGTTGGCCATCGTCTCCGACGGCAACATCATCGCCCTGGAGGTCACGGCCCAAAAGCCGATCTGTGTCGATCCCAACGCCTACATCGGCCACAAGGGCCAGGTCACGTCGGCAGTGATCACGGACGTCAACTGGAAGACCCTGATCGGCCAGGCGTCAGGCGAATCGTATCAGCTGAAATTCACCGGTCTCGGCACGGTCTACATTCAAGCGAGCGAGAGGTAGGAACGATGCTTTATTCCCCCCAGAACCTGCCGGCCAACGACAACCTGAACCGGTTTGCCTACAGCATCGCCGTCAAAGACGAGATGTTCATCCAAAAAGGCAAAATGATCGCCTACTACGGGGCATTGCGCTTTGAGGCCGTGGGCAGCGGCATGCTCGACATCCTCGTCAAAGAAGCCTTCAACGCCCCGATGTACGTCCACAACTATGTGGTGGTCACTGGGGCAGGCTCGCTGATCGTCGCCGACAACTGCTTTGACATCGCCTCGTTCGACCTGGCAGATGCGACCTTTACCATCAAGGCCTCCCACTGCCTCGGCTTTACCAAAGGCCTGCGAGCCCAGGAGTCCACGTTGCCCGGCTACCTGACCCTGGTGGGGACCGGCACGCTGCTGGCCTCGTCGAACGGGCCCGTGCACTTCCTCGAACCGCCCTGCCGGGCCGATGAGCAGGCGGTCGTCGGCTGGGCGGACCTGCCGAGTCCGTCCTATTGCTACGACTACGCCCACGTCACCAACGTCCTCAACGCCGTCGGAGCCCTGAGCGGCATCACCCTGTCCGGCGAAGAGAAACAGCTCGATTTCCATGGTCAGGGCACGGTGCTCATCCAGTCCTCGGAAGGCGGCGGCGGCGGACTCCTGCAGTCGATCAAGTCCCAGATGACCGGCCTGGCGCCCGACCAACTACAGGATCTCAGCCAGTCGATCGCCACCCGCCTGAAAGGCTGAGCGGCGCACCAAGAGCCTATTCCGGCCGGCGCCGACCGGTGCCTGGGCTCGCCTCGACCCCAGGCACCGGTGGCTACCACACCGACTGCAAGATGTTCATCCGGACCTGAGTCGGTCTACCTATACTGATGGGATCGGCCGTCCCGTCCGCTGGACGATGGGTCGGCACCACATCCAAGATCCTGAGGAGACCCGGCATGGAACTCACACGCGGCGCCAATGTCGCCATCCCGGCGACCAGCGGCACGACCCTGGATGTGGTCCTGCACTGGCAGCCCCCCTCCGGCACCGAGATCGACGCCAGTGCCTTTTTGCTGCTCGCCACCGGACGTGTGCGGACCGACGACGACATGATCTTTTACAACCAGGCCCGCTCCGCCTGCGGTGCGGTCTCCTGGCAGGGCAAGACGGGACCGCATCCCGCCACCGAGCGGTTCAGCGTCGCGCTGGCCAAAGTCCCGGCCGACGTGGCCGAGATCGCCCTGACCCTGACGATGCCGGAAGGTTCGACCAAGACGTTCCAAAACGTCAGCGAAACCAACGTCCTCGTCACGGACGGCGCCAACACCATCGCCCGCTACGTCCTTGTCGACGTGGGCAAGGAGGCGGCGATGATCCTCGGCAAGTTCTACCGGCACGGCGGTGGCTGGAAATTCAAAGCGGTGGGCCAGGGCTTCAACGGCGGACTGGCTGCATTGGCGACCTCATTCGGCATCACCGTCGAAGAGCCGGCACCCCCTGTGCCCACACCGACGCCGGCACCGCAACCGGCCGGCCCCATCTCGGCAAAAACCGTCGACCTGAACAAAAAGATTGCCGAGCAGGCGCCCCAACTGCTCTCTTTGGTGAAAAAAGCGGAAATCAGCCTCGCCAAGGTCAACCTCAGCGAGCATCGGGCCAAAGTCGCCCTCTGCCTGGACATCTCCGGCTCGATGAACGCCCTTTACAAATCGGGCGCCGTCCAGCGGTTCGCTGAAAAAATCCTGGCCCTCGCCACCCGCTTCGATGACGACGGCGCCATCGACGTTTTCCTCTTCGGCGTCCGGGCCCACGCTGCCGGCGAGATGGCGTTCAACAACTGCAAGAGCTTCATTCCGACCCTGCTCTCCCGCTTCCCCCTGGAGGGAGGCACCGACTACAGTCAGGCGATGAAACTGATCCGTGCGCACTACATGCCCGACGGACAGGGGAACGAGCGGTCGGCACCAGTTGCCGCCGACCTGCCCGTCTACGTCATGTTCGTCACGGGCGGTCAGACCCCGGACGAAAAGGCCGCCGAGGCCCAAGTCCGCTGGGGCGCCTACGAGCCGATCTTCTGGCAGTTCATGGGCATCGGCAAATCCAGTAAGGACGTCGCCAAAGCGGGCGGCGGCTTCTTCGCCCGGGCCTTCGCCTCCGACTTTTCGTTTCTGGAGAAACTGGACGCCCTGACCGGCCGTTACGTGGACAACGCCAACTTCTTCAGCATCGAGAGCCCCGAGGCGGTCTCCGACGATCAGTTGTACGACCTGCTGATGGCAGAGTATCCGGACTGGGTCAAGGCCGCTCCGGGCAAACAACTCCTGCGCTAGGGGCTCGCCTGAGAGCAGCTTAGGCGGGGCGAGTGCTAGGAAAGCATTGGCAATACACGTCGTCGGTTGGTTGGCCGTCCGATCAGGGTCTGCGGGCTACCCGGGGCGCCTAACGGCCGCCAGATCAAGCCAGAGCAACGGCGCCGACGCCAAGCAGGGCATACTCAGACACTTTCAGCCAGCGCAGCATAACTCTTGATACACTGTGCGAGCGCAAAGGGTGGGCCGAAGACACTCGGGCCTACCAGGCGTTGATCATTTCCCGGAGTGGTGTCGAGACCGCTTCTCATGAAAGCGGTACGCTGCGGTGTGCAGTTGCAAATGGACCTGTGAGGTGGGAACTTGCTAAAGACACTCGATATCAAGAACCTAACCGTTTTCTCCGAGGCACGTCTGACTTTCGCCAGCGGCCTAAACGTCATCGTCGGCGAGAACGGAGCCGGCAAGACGCACTTGCTGAAGCTGGCTTATTCGGTACTGGCAACGAGCTGGGAAGAAGGCCGGAAGCCTCAAACCGTTGCTCCGACCAAGACCTTGCTGCAGACCCGTCTGGCCGACAAGCTCATCAACGTGTTTCGGCCCGAGACTTTGGGCCGACTTGCCCGACGTAAACAGGGGCGGGAGCGTTGCGACATTGCGGTTGCCTTTAAAAAGCCCTCGCAGGACATCACGTTCAGCTTCGCCACCAACAGCCAGTCAGAAGTGAGTATCGAGAAACTGCCGAAGGAATGGATCAAGGCTGCTCCCGTTTACTTGCCGACCCGTGAATTGCTGTCGGTATTCCCGAACTTCGTTGCGGTCTATGAAGGGCGATATCTGGAATTCGAAGAAACCTGGCGGGACACTTGCTTGCTGCTGGGGGCACCTTTGCGGAAGGGACCAAGAGAAGCACAGTCCAGGGAGCTGTTGGATCCGATCGAACGGGCGATGGGCGGCAGCATTGAACTGGACAGAAACGGACGTTTTTACTTAAAGACCGGGGCGGGTGGGCGTATCGAGATGCCCTTGGTCGCAGAGGGATTGCGCAAGCTCGGGATGATTGCCCGCCTGATTGCCGCCGGGGCATTGCTCGACAAAGGCTGTTTGTTCTGGGATGAGCCGGAGGCCAATCTGAACCCTCGCCTCATAAAAGAAGTGGCCCGAAGCATCGTCGACCTGTGTCGGAGTGGGCTTCAGGTGATCATAGCCACCCACAGCTTATTCCTTTTGCGAGAACTGGACATAATCTTGGCCAACGAGTCTGGTCAAGACGTTGACCATCGTTTCTTTGGCCTGCATTTTTCAGACGACGGGGTCGTCGTCGAACAGGGGCCATCGGTCGATGACATCGGCGACATCGCGTCTCTCGACGAGGAGTTGGCCCAATCAGACCGGTTTCTGGCGAAGACTTGACAATGACTGTCCAACTAGAAGTTGACGGATTGACGTTTACGTTTCCGAATGGCTGGCAAGCGAGCAAATACGACGATTGGTCTTACTACCGTAACCAGTTCATTCGCATGTGGCAGGGCATCAAATCGGTGGACGTGCTGGCTGTCGATCCACAAAAAACAGCCTGGTTGATCGAGGTCAAAGACTACCGAAGAAACCCGCGCACTAAGCCCTCGGAGCTAGCTGACGAGGTCGCACGCAAGGTGTTCGACACATTGGCAGCCCTGGTGCCCGCCAAAACCCGATCAAATGATGCAGCCGAACAAGGACTGGCTGTTGCCGCTTGTGCGTCTGCGCAGTTGCGGGTGGTCCTGCATCTTGAACAGCCGGCAAAATCGTCGAAGCTTTTTCCCCGCGCCATTGACCCGGCAGATATCCAGCAGAAGATGCGACGCCTATTAAAACCGATTGATGCCCATCCCCTCGTTGTCGAAACGGGGCGGATGCGTTCATTGAGTTGGTCCGTGAGTTGAGCGCTACAACGATGCTGAAACCTTGGGTACCCGGGCTGGGTCAAGGCCGCACCGGGCAAAGGGCTTCTGCGTTGAGTTGGACAACCGCAATATCATTCGGTTTCAATCTCGCTGTGCATGTCAGCCCCCGGAATGCCATCCGCAGTACCGGGGCACAGTGACTTCGGTCGCTGCTGTATTCGGCCGTCTTGCGGCTGAGCAGGGTACGATGACGAAGGTGTTACAACCGGTAACTTGGTGCCGTCGCCTCAAAGAAGGAAATCTGTTGCATGCCTGATGCCGTCGCTGCGGAGCGGAACCTCCAGGTCGAGCTCGTGCGCGGCCGGTTGGACTTGGAGTTCGAAGCGACACAGTGGTCTCCCGACGCCCTGTTCGACATTGCCGAACGCCGCAACCCCAAGCGGGCGTTCCTCTTCGTCTCCAAGGTGCTGGGGCGACACATCCCGGCCAGTCCTGCCAGCATGCGGGCCGCCTTTGCCGGACTGGCCGCGCAGGTGCCCGCCGATTTGCCCGGACCGGTGCTCGTCATCGGCATGGCCGAGACCGCCGTGGGTCTCGGCGCCGGAGTCCACCAGTCCCTGTTGCACCGGTACCCCGACGCCGTGTATTGGACGACGACGCGCCATCCGTTGGGCACGCCCGTGTTGGCCCGGTTTGAAGAAGAGCACAGCCACGCCACCAGCCATCTCCTGCACCAACCGCTGGATCCTGCCCTGCTGCATCACATCCTGACCGCACGCAGCCTGGTGCTGGTCGATGACGAGGCAACGACGGGCCGGACCTTCGTCAACCTGGTGCGGGCGCTCGAGACGGCCGGCCTGAACCACATCGAGCGCATCGTGGCCGCCACGCTGACCGACTGGTCGGATGGAGCCGTGGGCGCTGCCCTGGGCTCCCGTGCGACAGCCGTTTCGCTTATGGCCGGCCGCTGGCACTGGCAACCGGATCCCGACGCACCACCCGTCGACATGCCACCGGTCACCGTCACGGCCCGCGGCACCTGGACCCCGGACCTCAGCCGGGACTGGGGACGACTGGGCGTGACCGGGCATGTGAACACCCTCCGGCACAAGGTGACGGTGTCCCCCGGTGAGCGGGTGCTGGTCCTGGGGAGCAGCGAATTCGTCTGGCGGCCGTTTATGCTGGCCGAGGCCCTGGCGGAGGCCGGCGCCCTCGTCGATTTTGCAGCGACGACCCGCTCGCCGATCGCCGTGGGCCAGGTGATCACCGACGCCCGTGCCTTTTCGGACAACTATGGCCTCGGCATCCCCAATTTCATGTACAACGTCCTGCCCGGCACCTACGACCGGATCCTGCTCTGTGTGGAAACCCGGCCCGACATGGTCGATCCGGCCCTGTGCGAGGCACTGCCGCTGGAGATCGTCGTCGATGAACCCTAGTCGCCCCCTGGCCCTCGTCGATCTCGACGACACCCTGTTCCAGACCGGCCGCCACATGGCCGACGGGCCCCGCCACGTGGCCACCCTGGACATCCACGGGGCCCCGATGTCGTACATGACCCCCGTGCAGAAAACCTTCGTCGACTGGCTCCTGACCAGCACCGACGTCGTCCCGGTGACGGCCCGCAGCGTCGAGGCCTATCAGCGTGTGCAGGTCCCGTTTGCCGGGCCCGCCGTCACCACCCACGGTGGGGTCATCCTCGATGCGCACGGCATGCCGGATCCCGCGTGGCAGGCCCACATGGCCCGGGCATTGGCTGGATACCAAGACCGACTGCTCAGTTTCGTGGCGATCCTGCTCCGGGCAGCGGAACCCCTGGGTCTGTCCCTGCGGACCTGGGCGGTCGTCGAAAACGACCTGGCCATGTACGTCGTGGCCAAGCAGAACGGCGGCGACGAGGCTCGTTTGACGGATTTTGCAGCCACCCTGCCCCAGTTCCTGTCCCTCGACGGGTTCTACCTGCATCTCAACAACAACAACCTGGCGATCCTACCCACGCCCCTGACCAAACGGCGGGCGGTCGACGAGATTTTGCGCCGGGACCGGGAACGTTGGGGCGAGCGGCCGGTGATCGGTCTGGGCGACAGCCTCTCCGACCTGGGCTTCCTTGATACCTGTCACTGGTGGGGCACGCCGCGTACCGGCCAGGTCGCCCGCTGGGTGGACGAGCAGCTGGCAACGACCCGCCACGCCGCGACGGTGTCGGGATGATCGTCAGCGACGACAAACAGGTGTTTTCCGGGTCCTATGCCGCGGCGGACATCACCTTTCTCCTCCGGCCGCTGGCCATGGCGCCGACGCCCGTTGCGGAAAAAGAGCGGCTGATCCAGTCCGGCCAGCGCCATTACGCGGAAATGATCGGCGAGGAACCCGCCATCGGCGAGGCCCATCGGGAGATTTTCGCAGCGGCGCTGCAGGACGGACAGGCCCGCATGGGTCGCGAGGTTGCAGCCTTGGCCGCCACGCTCGCCGCCTTCCTGCCAAATCGTCCGATCGTCCTGGCCAGCCTCGTCCGGGCCGGTGTGCCCTTGGGCGTGCTGCTGCGCCGGGCCTTGGTCGATTTGGGTTGCGAGACCTACCATTACGGGATCAGCATCGTGCGGGACCGGGGGATCGATCGGGCGGCATTGGACGCCATGATCGCCTGGCACGGGGCAGAAGGCATCGTGTTCGTCGATGGCTGGACCGGCAAGGGAGCCATTGCCACCGAGTTGGCCAAGAGCCTGGCCGGCGACGACCGCTTTCCGCGGCAACCACGCCTGGTGACCCTCGCCGATCCTTGTGGCCGGGCCTGGCTCGCCGCCTCGGGAGACGACTGGCTGATCCCCTCCGGGATCCTCGGCGCCACCGTCTCGGGTCTCGTCTCCCGTTCAATTCTGACGAACGACGGCGGCTACCATGGCTGCGTGCATTGCGACCATCTGGCCCACCAGGACGAGACCCGGCGCTTTGTCGATCAGGTCGACCAGGCCCGTCGGGCCCAGCCCGCACCGCCGGCCCTGCACTGGCCGGACGCACAGCGGCAGACTCTGCGTGCGGACGCGGAACGGGTCGTCGACACGGTGGCCCAGCGCTTCGGCATCACGAACCGGAACCGTATCAAACCCGGAATCGCCGAAGCGACACGGGCGCTGTTGCGGCGCGTCCCCGACCATGTGCTCGTCCGGGACCGTGACGATCCTGACGTGCGGCTGCTCGTCCATTTGGCCGACCGGACGGGTGTGCCGGTCGAGGCTCTCGGCGATCAGCTGGGTCCGTATCGCGCCATCACCATCATCCGGAAAGTGACCTGATGCCCGACATCTCGCCCTATGCCCTCGGCGCCACGTTGTATATGCCGGCTACCCGTCACGATCTCGCCGACGTCGTGCGCGGGTCGAAGATTGCCGGCCTCCGGTCGCTGGTAATCTGTCTCGAGGATGCCGTCCTGGAGTCGGATGTGGCGTATGCGCTGAGCAATCTCGGGCGGTTGTTCGGGGAGCTCGACATGACTGGCGGGCGTGGGCGTGGGCCCCTGTTTTTCGTGCGGCCCCGGCACAGCGACATGGCCAAAAAAATCGTCGCCATGCCGCTGAGTCAGGCCATCGACGGCTTCGTCCTCCCCAAGATCACGACGCGTTCGCTGGACGACTGGCTCACGGCGGTCGACGGCACCGACCTGAAGATCATGCCGACCCTGGAAACCGCCGAGACGTTTGATGCGGGCGCCATCCGGGAGTTGCGGGCGGCCTTGGTGGAGCGGGCCGCCGAACGGGTCCTGGCCCTCCGCATCGGTGGCAATGATCTGCTCGCCGTCCTCGGATTGCGCCGGGAGGCCGACCTGACGATTTATGACGGTCCGCTGGGCTATGTCATCGGCATGCTGGTGGCGATCATGGGCTCTGCCGGTTTCGCCCTGACCGGGCCCGTGTGTGAGCGCCTGGACACGCCGGAGCTCTTGGCGGCGGAAGTGGCCCGCGACGTTTCACACGGTCTGGTCGGCAAGACAGCGATCCATCCCAGCCAGATCCCGATCATCCACGAGGGCCTGCAGGTCAAGGCCCGCGACCACGAGGCGGCACTGCGCATCCTCAGCGACCACGCCCCGGCCGTTTTCAAAGACCATGGCGCCATGTCCGAGCCGGCCACCCATCGGGCTTGGGCCAAGCGCCTGATAGAGCGGGCCCGGTGGTTCGGGATACGGGATGAGCAAGCCACGTCCGAACGACAGCCATTTGTCGACCGGATCGAAGCCCGCGTGTGACGTCGCTGCGGCTAAGAGACTATCTCAATCAACGATCGGTCGCCTGGCACCGCATGGCTGCGCCAGGACTGCGTTACAGTTTCTCACCGGACGACTGATCAGCGGTAGCGGATGTCGGTTGGCGGGCCACCGGCAGGCGTCATAAACGGAACTATGACGCCTCCCGGCCAGAATCGGCCATTCGCTGGCCAGCTCAGGCCCCCGCAGATTTAGGTGCCTCAATGCCGTGTCGCTACAGTATCGGCAGGCTCAGGCTCGTGGCGAAATGCGATAATAAAAAATTGTATTATAGAAAATTTTTATTGGTATTCAATA
>JACMPN010000507.1 GCA_014377495.1 Candidatus Sericytochromatia bacterium | reverse complement strand
GTGACAGCGCCGGCTGCGGCCAGGGGGCATTGTGGGCCGGGTCGTACATGTGGCAGGCGACGAAATGGTCCTTGTCGACGTCACGGAAGGCCGGCACATGCTGGGAGCACACGGGTTTGGCATGCGGGCAGCGGGTGCTGAACCGGCAGCCGGGGGGCGGGTTTTCCGGGCTGGGGATGTCGCCTTCGAGGAGCATCCGCTGACGCTTCACCGTCGGATCGGGCACCGGAATCGCCGACAGCAGGGCTTGGGTGTACGGGTGCATCGGCGACTCGTAGAGCCGGTTGCGATCCGTGAGCTCGACCATGGTGCCCAGGTACATCACGGCGATACGATCGCTGATATGCCGCACCGTGCTGAGGTTGTGGGCGATGAAGAGGTAGGTGAGGCCGAACTCCGACTGCAAGTCGTCGAGCAGGTTCAGGACCTGGGCCTGGATCGAGACGTCCAGGGCGCTGACCGGCTCGTCGGCGACGATAAACTTGGGATTGACGGCCAGGGCCCGGGCGATGCCGATCCGCTGGCGCTGTCCGCCGGAGAACTCGTGCGGGTAGCGCTCGGCGAAGGCCGGATTGAGCCCGACGATGTCGAGCAGCTCACGCACACGCCTGGTCAACCCGGGTCCGGCATGGGTCTTGTGGATGCGCAGCGGCTCGGCGATGGTGTCGCCGATCGTCATGCGGGGATCGAGGGAACTGTACGGGTTCTGAAAGACGATCTGCATTTCACGCCGCAACGGCCGCATCTGGGCCGACGTGAAGTTGGTGATGTCCTGACCTTCGAAGATGATCTGGCCGCTGGTCGGCTCGGTCAGCTTGAGGATCACCCGGCCGGTCGTGGACTTGCCGCAGCCGGACTCGCCGACCATGCCCAGGGTCTCGCCCTTGTAGATTTTGAAGCTGAGCCCGTCCACCGCCCTGACGGCGCCGACCTGTTTGGTGAACAGGAGCCCCTTGGTCTTGATGAAATGTTTGGTGAGGTTGTTGACCTCAAGGAGAATTTCGCCCACGTTATCCTCGTTTCAGGCAGCGGACCTGCTGGTTCGGCCCAATCGGTTTGAGCTCGGGCGCCGTTTCCAGGCATTCCGGCCCGACTTCCGGACACCGGGGTGCAAAGGCACAGCCCTTGGGCAGCCGGCTCAGGCTCGGTGGCTGGCCCTCGATCGGCTGGAGGCGGTCTTTGACTTCGTGCAACTGCGGGATCGACTGCAGCAGGCCTTTGGTGTAGGGGTGGCCGGGGTTGGCGAAGAGGGTGTAGACGTCGGTGTGCTCGACGACCTTGCCGGCGTACATGACGACGACGTCGTCGCACATCTCGGCGACGACGCCCAGGTCATGGGTGATCAGGACGATGGCGGCATTGCGCTCATCGCGGATCTTGCGCATCAGATCGAGGATCTGGGCCTGGATCGTCACGTCCAGGGCCGTCGTCGGCTCGTCGGCGATGAGCAGCTCCGGCTCACAGCTGAGGGCCATGGCGATGATCACCCGCTGGCGCATGCCGCCGGAAAACTGGTGGGGGTACTCGTCGATGCGGGAGGCGGCGCCGGGGATGCCGACGTCCTCCAGCATGGAGATCGCCTTTTTGCGGGCGTCGGCCTTGTTCAGGCCCTGATGGAGCCGGATCGCTTCCATGATCTGCTCACCGACCGTGAGGACGGGGTTCAGGCTGGTCATCGGGTCCTGGGAGATCAGGGAGATCTTGTTGCCCCGGATCGCCCGCATCTCCCGCTCGGAGAGGTCGAGGAGGTTTTTGCCGTGGAAGTTGATCTCGCCCCGGACGATCTTGCCCTGGGGACCGGGGACCAGCCGCAGGATGCTCAGGCTGGTCATGCTCTTGCCGCAGCCGGACTCGCCGACAACCCCCAGCACCTTGCCCGGGTAGACACTGAAGTCCACTTGGTCAACGGCCTTGACGACACCTTCCTCGGTGAAAAAATGCGTGGCCAGGTTTTTGACTTCGAGCAGTGGGGTGGTCACGGATTTCCTCAGAACAGGCGACCATGCAGGCCGACAGTAAACCGTAGGCATTATGCCTCGGCGCCGACGCCCTGTAAATCCGTCCGGTCCGCGCCAAAGGCCGGACCGGGTGGCAGTTAGGCGGCGATGGTATAATTTGGCTACTTGAATCGTCGCCGCTGGCAAGTTCTGATCCCCTTGGTGAAGTCGCCCACGAGGAATCTGCGTGACCGAAACGTTAACACCCCAGTCCCAGATCAGCATTTTCGCGGACTTTCTCGACGAGGAGGTCTACATCATCGGCCAATTTGCTGAGCAGGTGGCCGTGCCGGCCGGGGATGACGTGTTCGCTGCAGGGACGAACGTCCGGTCGCTGCACGTCGTCATCGAAGGCGCGTTGCAGGCCCGCATCCAGCCGGCGGCCGGCGACGAGGTCGTCGTCGGCGAGATCCAGCCGGGTGACGTGTTCGGGGAATTGAGCTTTCTCGACGGACTGGTGCGCACCGCCACGGTGCGCTGTGTCGCCAATGCCGTGCTGCTGCGGGTGTCCCGTCACCAGTTCGACCGGCTGCAGGGGGAGTATCCGACGATCGCCGCCAAACTGATGGGTGACCTGGCCCTGGTGCTGGCGTTGCGTCTGCGGGCCGCCGATGCGATGATCGCCGGTCTCAGTGCCAAGGCCAACCGGTAGTGGCTGATCCGTACCAGGAGGGAAAGGCCAACGCCTTCCAGTTCAGCCAACAACTGCGCAAGGTCCCCCCGAAACGTCCGGTGGATGACGACACGGATTACGGCGACACGATGATCCGCAAGCCGGGGCCCGCAGCCATCGGCGCCATGCCGGCGACGCCAGCCGCAGCGGGGGCCAGCAAGTTTGCCAACCAGGTGCGGACGACGATCAAGCGCACCGCCGAACAGGCGATTGCCGAAGACGTCCCCCGGTGCCTGCGGCTGCTGCCGCCCGATCTGCTCGAGCGGTGGCGGGTCCAGAAGCCCAAACAACTGGCCACGGTCCAGCGTCATCTCGATGCCGGCGAGTTGCACGAAGCCTACGGTGCCCTGCGCGAGCTGCTGTACGATGCGCCGCGGCTGGCCCCGCTCATCGACGATATCTTCCTGGTCGAGGCGTACAGCCAGCTCCCGGCGGACGCCCGGGCCGCCCTGCCGGCGACCGCCCTCAAGGCCGTCCTCCCAGCCGAAGCCCTGCCCGCTTTTGCCGATGTCGTCGGTAACATCCGCAAAGGGAACGGCAATGGCTGTGTTTCGGCCCTCCAGCAGTTGGGGGACTTCAGTCCGGCTGCCGAGCGGCTGGTGGCGCACAAGCTGAAGGGCGTCCTGCCCAAGCCGACCCGTCAGGGTGCTCCGTCGGAGGCGCCCGAAATCCGGCCGACCCGGGCCACCGTGCAGGCAGCGTTTACCCCGCCGCCGCCCGGGGCCTACACCCCACCACCGGCGGAAGTGGCAGAAGAGACGGCTTTAGTGCCGGACGAGGCCATGGCGTGGCTCTATGCGCTGGGCCTGGGGTCACTCTGGGAGACCTATGCACAGCGGTGCGAGTCCCGCCAGTGGGACATCGCCTGGGATGCCGCCGAAGCCGTCGCCTCGGGTCTCGGCGAGATCGATCCGGAGCACGAGCAGTTGCCGGTGCTGGGCGAGGCGATGGCCATGCAGGTAGCCGAGGGCATCCTGGCCGAGTTGGTCCCAGAGCTGGCCAGCCGACTGTCACCGCCCGACCTGTTCCCCGTGATGGCCGGCGGTGGGACTGCCCTCCTGCTGGGTTGCAACGATGCGCTGTCGATGGGCGACTGGCCCGACGCCTGTGAGCGGCTGGCCATGCTGCCCGACGACGCACAGATCGGGGCGCTGGCGGCGGCGATCATCGCGACGGCCTGGGGAACGATGGCGCCTGCCGCGATCCAGCAGGCCATCGTCGCCGACGTCGTTGCCTGTTGGATCGAAGGGGGCGCCAACGCCCTGATGCAATTCCTGCGCAATTTGCGGCTGGGTGAGCGCCGTGGTGCCGAAGAGGCCCTGCGTGCCCTGGCCGGTCTGGGCGCCTCCAATACCAAGATCGCCCTGTTGCGGGCCAAGCTCGGCTGGCAAGTGGCGACGGGGATTGGGCCGCAACGTCCCACGCTGCGCCCACGCTAAGGGACTCTCTCAATCAACGAGACCGAGCCTGGCGCCGAAGGGCAATGCCATGTGGTACGAGGCGGCCGATCGTTAATTGAGAGAGTCTCTCAGGGGCGAACCGCCCGGATTGCGGCGGGCTTTGCCTAGCGGCATGCCGCAGGGAGATCACAGAGGGCGCATGGCCCAATTGGCTCAGCAACGCAGGCTTGCTACGCTGTGCGGGTTCCACTTGATTTGCAGCTGCAATTGCCGGGGTATCTGACTGTGTCCCTTTCCTGCTTGCTGGCCCTGTCCGACAGTATGGCGGATAGGCTGGCCCGTCTCGATGAGCTGTATGACCATGCCGGCCAACGGGCCAGCGCCGGTCTGTCGCCGTTGCTGACCGCCATGCGGCGCCAGGTGGCCGAGGCGATGGATATGCTCCTCGACGTTGCCCGCAATGGCCAGCCCGACGCCCACCTCGGCGTCCTCGGCCATACGGCGGCCGCCTACGAACGGATGCATTTCCGGCTGGACCTGGTGCCGCATCAGACGGTCCCGGCAGAAATCGAGTGGTTCCTCGTCGATTTGTTGGGCCCGAGCGGCAACCCGTTGACCCCGCCGCCGGTGGTCACCGGACTTGCTCCCCAGGTGCGGGCGGCGATGATCGACGACAGCGCCCTGTGTGCCCTGCAGTTGCCCATGGTCGATCGGGGCAACCCCCTCGGCTGGACATTGCTGGCGGCCGGACTTGCCCGTTGGCAGGACGGCCAGAAGCCCCAGGACGCAGGGCCTGCCGAGACGGGGAATGACGCCCATCTGCTCGATTGGCTGCTGGTCCGCCTCAACGACATGATGGGCCTGCGG